>JACZJK010000056.1 GCA_014860575.1 Bacteroidales bacterium | reverse complement strand
GTGGTCAGATACTCCTGAACAACTTTCAACTTAAAATCGTCCGGATAAAAGTTTACTTTTCTCTTCATAATCCTGTTTTTAGTTTACTTTTCGTGTAAACCTATTTCAGGACTAGACAGTCTCATCTTCCGATCTTCCCATTTTCTCCATTTCTCCACTACTCCATTACTCCATCTCCCCATTTCCCCATTTCTCCCACTCCTGCATTACCGAAAAGGCGAATCAGGTTCCTTGGCCATATGGTCAAACGCTAGCCTGGAGACCAGCGAAGGAAACAATTTATTGAGAAACACCGTCAGTTTGCCCTCTTTAAAAGTTAGTACAATATTCTTCTGTTTCTTAACAATTCCTTTAACAATATAGTTTGCAACGGCTTCGGCGCTCATCATCTTTTTTTCATCCCGTGGACTCTCTCCCTGCGGACTGCCATCGGAAGTAAGCGCCACATTCCGGATATTTGATGCTGTAAACCCAGGTGCAACAAGCATTACATGCAGTCCGGTTTTAAGATTTTCCGACCGCAAAGCATCCATGAAACCACGAACCGCAAACTTTGAGGCCGAATAAGCTGTACGCCCCGGAAGCCCAACATGGCCTGCAATGGAAATCACACCAACCACCGATCCTTTGCTTGAAAGTAAATAAGGCATCGCGAATTTCGTACAATACACCGTACCCCAGAAATTCACATCCATCAGCTTCCTGATCACATCCAGGTTGAGTTCGGAAAAAATTGCCCGCATTGATATACCGGCATTATTAATGAGCACATCAATGCTTCTGAAGCGGGAAATTGTTTTTTCAATGAGTTGGCGGCAGTCGTCTTCAACTGAAACATCGGTCTGAACGGTTAAAACCTCTGTGCCTTTTTCTGATAGTACGGAGGCAATTTTCTGAAGGTTGTTGATATTTCTGGCCGTAATCACAACTTTTGCGCCCTCTGCTGCAACAGCATAAGCAAGCGCTTCACCAATTCCTGATGAAGCACCGGTGATAATGACAACCTTATCTTGCAGGGTTTTGCCCATATTTGCAGTTGAAATCCCCAACTTGAATGTGGCTGCAATAATAAAAAGAATTACTGTTTGTCGCCAATAAAAAAACAATCAGTTTTCAACCAGGGCATTCTTTTAACTTTGCATTAACATTTACGGAAACATAAAATTATGCTAACGAATAAAAACAGCTTTTACCAGCACCTGGCACAAACCTCTCCTGAACCGTTGGCGCTTGAAATTAAATGTGCTGAAGGATGCTACCTTTATGATACCAACGGCAAAAGATTCATGGATCTGATCTCGGGCATATCGGTTAGCAGCACAGGTCACCGCCACCCTGAAGTAATAAAGGCGATAAAAGCCCAACTCGACAAGCACTTACACGTGATGGTGTTTGGGGAGTTAATCCAGGAACCACAGGTAAAGCTGGCTGCACGCCTGGCTGAATTATTGCCGTCTTCACTGGATACTGCCTATTTTGTAAATTCAGGAAGCGAAGCGGTGGAAGGCGCCCTGAAACTCGCAAAGCGTTGCACCGGCCGGCATGAAATCATTGCCTTCAAAAACGCCTATCATGGAAGTACTCATGGGGCGTTGAGCGTTACAGGCAGCGAGGATCTTAAACAACGGTTCAGGCCATTACTTCCTTCAATAAAACATTTAGAGTTTAATAATTTCAATGATCTTAGTCTGATCACCAAGCAAACGGCCTGTGTGATCATCGAACCGGTTCAGGGAGAAGCTGGGATCGTCCCGGCAACGCAGGAATATTTAATATCACTTCGTGAAAAGTGCGATGAAACGGGAAGTCTGCTGATTTTTGATGAAATCCAGACCGGGATGGGTCGCACCGGAAGCATGTTTGCATTTGAAGGCTACGGAGTTACGCCTGACATCATCCTGCTGGCAAAAGCTTTTGGAGGTGGCTTGCCGCTTGGAGCATTTATCGCTTCCGCAGAAATTATGCAATGCCTTAGCCATGATCCTGTGCTTGGCCATATCACTACTTTTGGAGGTCATCCGTTGAGTTGTGCAGCAGCCCTGGCCAACCTTAACGTAATCATCAAAGAAAACCTGATCTCTGATGTGAAAGCCAAAGCTGATTTGTTCATCGAAGGATTAAAGGATATCGAAACAGTGAAGGAAATCAGACATGCTGGCCTTTTAATAGCGGTTCAGTTTGAGAATGAAACTATCAACCAACAAGTAATAAAACGTTGCCTGGAAAAAGGGCTGATCACCGATTGGTTCTTATTCAGACCAGATGCGCTGCGGATTGCCCCCCCGCTGACTATTAGCCATAAAGAAATTGACAGCGCGGTGAAAATACTTAGGGAGGCTATCAGGGAGGTTGCAGGTTGATGCCGCTTAGCAAGGCGAAAAACTTATTCACAAGGTCTTTAAAAAATGCCATCAAAGCTGCCTGAAAACGGTTTGGTTTCTTTTCAGGCGTGATGCCGTTAGATGTGCTCCACCATTGACAATCAAGCCAATTGAATTATTCAGACTTATCCAAATTTTGAATAAAACTATTTCTGCACCGGATTTTTCATGAACATATTTATCTATTAGCAGGTTTAATTGCTATTTGATATTAATATTAAACTCATGATCCGAATTTACATTCTTATTATTGTACTCCATCTGTTTATAAAGCCCGGTGTTTCACAAAATGCCACCAACTTCAGTGTTCCCGATTGCCTGGGAGTTAATTATGATCTCTACGAGAATCTTGATGCGGGCAAGATCGTTGTTATTGGCTGGACCATGCCCTGTAGCTCATGTATCCTTCCATTATCAACTACATACAATGTGGTTCAAAGCTACCAGAGTTCACAACCTGGAGTTGTAGAAATGCTGCTTGCCGACGATTATGCCAATACACCCTGCAATATCATTCAGGTTTGGGCAAATACAAATGGACTGATCAATACGCGCAGATTCTCAAATCCGGCTATTCATATGATGGATTACGGTTCGAACGGAATGCCCAAAGTGGTAGTTATTGGCGCCGACCGGAAAGTCTATTATATTGCCGATGATCAGGTTGATCACAATAAGCTCATTGAGGGCATTGACCAGGCCATTGAAAGCCTGACAACCGCCGTACCGCAATTGAACCCTGATCAAAAAGTGCTGAATATTTATCCAAATCCGGTTAACGACGAAACAATCGTTTCCATCCGATTGGATGCACCGGGCGAAATCGCACTTAGTGTTCTCAATATGACGGGACAGGAAAAATCAATTTTATTCCAGGGAATGGCTCATCATAAAGATATTTCTCTTAACGCAGATCTGCTGGGACTGATGCCTGGCATTTACCTGCTGCAGCTCAGGTTCGACAACAATACTTTTGTAAGAAAATTTACTGTAGCAAAAAGGTAGTTAGATCCTATAGCTCATGCTAAGGTCGTATATAAACGCAAATCATCAATCCGGGATTTTCATGATTCGATTCAGCTTTTTATTTTTGATTGCAATTATCTATCTTCCGGGAACCCTTTACGGGCAATGCTGTGCTGTGGGTGGAGGAAGTCCTATTGCCGGCGATGCTACTACAGGTGTGTTGAAGGAACGTCAGTTTGAGCTAAGCTCGAACTTCCAGTTTGTAAACACCGAAAAATTTCTGACTGAAACCAAACCCGAAGCAAATTATCTGGATCATTTTTCGAGTAAATATCTTTATACTAAGCTGGCCTATGGTTTGTCGGATAGGTTAACAATTTCACTTGAGTCCGGGTACTGGATTGACAAGACACAGACCGGCCTTATTGAACGCGACACCTATAGTTCGAAAGGAATTGCTGACCTGATGATATTTCCGAGGTACAATGTAATACAGCCAGGAAGCGGAAAATTTGTAAAACAACTTTCGATAGGCTTAGGCTTTAAAATACCTTTGGGCAGCTATAATGATTCCATTGGTTTGGTTGAGCCTTTTTCCGGATCAATCATTTACATCACAAAACCGCTGTCGGTTCAGGCTACTTCAGGCTCGTACGACATGCTTCTTAACGCATTCTTTTCGGGAAAAATTCCAAATACCCGGCTCAGCCTCTCAGCCAGCGCCTTGCATATTTTAAAAGGCTGGAATCCAATCAGCGAAAAACTAGGCAACTACACGGGTATCGGCTTGCAAATTGGCTATCCACTGTGGGATGTTTTGAATTTTTCGATCCAGGCAAAAGGCGAGTGGATCGGAAAGATGGAGATTAATCCTGATATTGAAATGGTCAGGTTCCTAAGCTATGATCCGGAAGCAACCGGCAGCAGGAAATTTTTTATTGCTCCACAGTTAAGCTTTCTTTTTGCTGATAGATTTACAATTTTTATCCAAAGTGATATTCCTGTTTACCAGCATGTGAACAAAACCCAAATTGCTTCCCAAACCGAAATAACTGCCGGCATTGCCTATCGTTTCACCTTAGCAAGAGATAAGGAAATTCCTTTTGATGCGGCGGATTAGCAGGTACCTTCCTAAATAACGTTCATTTCTCTTTGCCTTAGGCTGTTTGTCACCACCATTACCGAATATGGCGTCATGGCTGCCCCTGGCCAATCCGCAGTTGCATTGGCGCTTGGAACATTTTTCAAAATCTGACACTTAAGCCTCCACCCCAACCATAATGGTTATTGTAATTGGCCTGGATGGAAAAATTACGGGATAATATATAAGAAGCCCTGATTAGCCATTCGTCTTCACCCTCAAAACTTGCGTTGCCTTCTAACTCATTCACCCAGCCAAGGTCTGCACGATATTCGTATTCTCCTTCCACGAAAAATCTTGGAAACAGAAGAATTTCTTTATCTACACGTATCCTGGGGCGAAGCTGATGGTCCAGGCTCACATCAACATAGAACATATAAGGCGTGAAATACTTTACACCAACTAAACCAACAGTGTTAAAAATATCATAAGAGTCGGCAATCGTATTTTCAGTATTGACACCCGCGTAAATTCGCACCCAATCGTTTAAATACCGGTTATAACTAAGCTCAATTTCTGAATTCCTGTTATAATCGCTTTCTACACGTAAATTAAATTCATTGCGTATGCTGCTGGATGTAAGCATTAATTCAGAAAAATTAGAACTTAATTCTGCCAAACCCCAGGAATAATAGTGGTTTGCTTCACCAAGGATTTTTTTTACCGGGAAATCCTTCATTCGTTCATCCCTTGGTGTTCCATAACTAAATACACGTGACATACCAACCATCATGTGGTAAAGTACATGACAATGGAAAAACCAATCGCCGTATTCTTCATTGTGAAACTCAATGATGACTTTTTGCATTGGTGGTACATTCACCGTGTGCTTTAATGGAGAACGTTCCCCGTTTTCGTTGATAACCCTGAAAAAATGACCGTGCAGGTGCATCGGGTGATGCATCATAGTCATGTTATTCAGGGTAATGCGGGTAATTTCTCCTCCTTTAATTTTTATTTTGTCGGCCTCTGAGAGCGGGATGCCGTTTAAACTCCAAACGTAACGGTTCATATTACCGGTAAGATTTAAGAGCAATTCATTTACCGGGATATCCGGATTAAAGTTTGTTTCTTCTATTGCTTCAAGGTAATTGTAGTTAAAATGCATCATGCGTTCATGGTGATTGAAATCTCCAGTAGTGTCTTTCTCCAGCATGGTGTTATGGTTCATGTGATCCATATGCATCTCGTCATTCATCGGCATTTTACCTTCTTTGCTCATTTGGGAATGGTCCATATCCATGTTCATTTCCATGCCATATTTTTTCATCAGGAATTCCGGTGTATTCTTCTTTTTATTTCCTGTTAAAGCAGGTGCTCCCATTTTCATATCCATTTGCGCCATTTCCTTCATCATGGCCACCTTATCGGGTCTGTCAATAACTTTCGCAGCAAACAATTTCCCACTGCCCAGACGAATGGTCGTGTAGCCGGAGCCATCTTGAGCCGTGGCAATAATTTCGAGTTTGCCTTCCGGGATAGTGACAATAACATCGAAGGTTTCGGCAATGGCAAAGAGAAATCTGTTTTTGTGTACGGGATGAACATCAATACCATCGCTTGCTACCACCATTGGATTGCCTGCACCAAAATCCATCCAATAATAAGTAGAGGCAGAAGCATTTATAAGCCTTAGACTGATTTTCTCACCCGGTGCAAAATCAGGATATTCAGCCTGTTTTTTTCCATTACTTAAAAAAGCCGGGTAATAAATATCGGCAATATCGGCTCCTTCCATGCGGTCGCGCCACATCTTAAGCTGTGCACCAAATCCTCCTTGCGCAACAGCCTTGCTTAATGGAACTGCTGTTCCTTTTTTAATCTGATACCACTCGTTGCCTCTTTTGAGGTTTCGCAGCACATTCATAGGTTTTTCGTTGGTCCAGTCTGATAAAACCACTACCAAAT
Source organism: Bacteroidales bacterium (assembly GCA_014860575.1). Lineage (NCBI taxonomy): Bacteria > Pseudomonadati > Bacteroidota > Bacteroidia > Bacteroidales > Bacteroidales bacterium. The sequence goes on along the minus strand of JACZJK010000056.1, from coordinate 164,248 downwards.
CTTTGTCATATTCCAGGGTTTTCTCTTTGGGTTGAATCACAATAGAACCATACACCCCTTTTTGTTCCTGTAACATGGTATGGGAGTGGTACCAATATGTTCCCGATTGGTTGAGAGGTATTCTGTATTGAAAGGTAGTTCCGGGTTTAATTGGAGGAGTGGTAAGGTATGGAACACCATCAAAAAAGTTTGGAAGAATTATCCCGTGCCAATGCACCGAAGTTTCAACATCCATTTTATTGAACACATTAATTACAGCTAAGTCGCCTTCATCAAATTCAAGTACCGGACCTGGAATGCTTCCGTTTATGGTCATGGCTTTTGCTTTTACGCCGCCAAGTGTCATTTCATTTTGCTCAATCGTGAGGTTAAATTCCTTCACAGGCCTTCCTTCTTCATTTCTATTTTCGCCGTTTGTACCCACCTGGGCAAAAGCGATTTGTGAAATGATTAATATGCAAATCGCTGTAATTATATTTTTTTTCATATTATTAGTACTTTATATCTTTTTAGCCTACGCACATTATTACAGAAGCTAAGCGCTGACAGGCAAGTACTCAAGATGTTATCCGAGACAGTAGATTACTTATCTGACTGTAATCTTTTAATAAACTCTTTCATTTCTGCAATTTCTCTTTCCTGGGCCTCTATAATTTCATCGGCCAACTTTCTTACCTCCGGATCTTTAATAGCTGCTCTTTTACTGGTGAGAATAGCTATAGAATGATGTGGAATCATTGCTTCCATATATAATACATCACCAATCGGAGTTTGCGACCTTACCAAGGCTAAAGCACTTGTAAAAAGAATTAAACTGCCCAAAATAATAGCAATATTTTTCTTTTTATTCTTGTACATACTTAACATAAATAACAGCATTATCACTGCCATTGCTGAAATCCCCGTGCAAGCCATGTAAAAACGGGTAAGACTGAAATAAACGTGGCCTATCTCGTAGGTATTAAAATACATTGTTATGTACATTGCGATAAAGGAACCAAGCAACATCAATATGAATTTAGCATATTGACTTTTGTTTTCTTTGTTTTGATTCATTTTGTGGTTATTTTTCATTTTACTTTTTTTTTGATTTTGTTTTTTTGTTTGCAGATACCGACCGAAGCAATAAACTATACTTTTCTTAACCGTAATGCATTTGAAATAACCGAAACTGAACTAAAACTCATGGCAGCGGCGGCAATCATGGGGCTCAGCAGGATGCCAAAAAACGGGAACAAAATACCGGCTGCAACCGGAACACCCAAGGAGTTGTAAACGAACGCAAAAAAGAGATTCTGTTTGATGTTCCGCATTACTTTGTGGCTCAATTCCCTTGCCCTGACAATCCCATTCAAATCGCCTTTTACAAGCGTGATTGCTGCACTCTGCATGGCGATGTCGGTTCCGGTTCCCATGGCGATTCCCACATTGGCCTGCTCCAGCGCCGGAGCATCGTTTATACCATCGCCGGCCATTGCCACTATTTCTCCTTTCTCCTGTAGTTCTTTTACTTTTTTGAATTTATCTTCAGGCAGGCAATCTGCTTCGTATCCGTCAAGGTGCAGCTCTTCTGCTACTGCTTTGGCTGTAAATTTATTGTCGCCGGTAAGCATGTAAACTTTCACGCCCATATTCTGTAGCGCCTTAATTGCTTTGGCCGAAGTTGCTTTAATGGTGTCGGCCACACTTACAATGCCTTCCACTTTGTTTTCAAGCAGCAGGTACATCACGGTTTGCCCGGTTAACTGCCACTCTTTCGCATCTTCTTTCTGCTTTTCCGTAAGGCTTGCTCCAAAATCTTCCATCAGGCGGTTGTTTCCGAGGCCAATTTTTATTCCCTCGAAGATCCCTTTTACACCTTTCCCTGTTACCGATTCAAAATTTTCAACGCTGGAAATTTCAATTCCCTTTTCCTTTGCCCCGGCAACAATGGCTTCAGCTACCGGATGTTCACTGTGGGCATCAACCGACGCAGCAAGGCGTAGGATTTCCTTATCTGCCAAACTTCCAAATGATTTGTATGATTTTAAAGCAGGTTTGCCTTCGGTAATGGTACCAGTTTTGTCGATGATGAGGGTATTTACTTTGTTCATTTCTTCGATGGCGCGGGCATCTTTCACCAGCACGCCGGCCTGTGCCATCCTGCCCGAACCGACCATAATAGACATTGGTGTGGCCAGTCCCAGCGCACAGGGGCAAGCAATGATAAGCACAGCTACTGCATTCACAAAAGCGTAAACATAGGCTGGTTCCGGCCCCCAAATTGCCCAAACAGCAAAAGTGACAATAGCGATTGAGATAACGATTTGCACAAAGTATTTTGCAACGGTGTCTGCCAGTTTTTGAATTGGCGCCCTTGAGCGGCTGGCTGTGTTCACCATTTCAATGATTTGTGCAAGTAGGGTATCACTGCCCACTTTTTCAGCTTTCATAACAAATGAGGTTTTCCCATTGATGGTTCCTCCAGTAACTTTATCTCCTGTTGATTTATCGGCGGGAATGGATTCGCCGGTGATCATACTTTCGTCGATAACGGCAGTACCATCTGTGATCGTCCCGTCAACAGGTATTTTCTCACCAGGCCTGACTCTCAGCAAATCACCAGTCTGAACTTCCTCCATCGGTATTTCTTCTTCCTCACCGTTACGGATGATCCGTGCAATGGGTGGAACAAGGTTCAACAGTGCCTTAATGGCCGAATTGGTTTTACTGTGCGCCCTCAGTTCGAGCACCTGTCCCAGCAACACCAGTGTTAAAATAACGGCGGCAGCTTCAAAATAGAGGTGTACGTTTCCGTTCGCATCTTTAAACTGATCGGGAAATACGCCCGGTATCATCAAGGCAAACACACTGAACAGATAAGCAGATCCGACCCCGATGGATATGAGCGTCCACATATTGGGCATCCTTCGTACGATGGAACTCCAGCCCCGTTTAAAGAATTCCCAACTGGAATAAAAAACAACCGGCGTAGCCAAAACAAACTCAATCCAGCCCAGCGTATTTTTTGAGGCAAAAGCTTCGAGATTGAGAAAACTGATCATATCCGACATGGCAATCACAAAAACTGGAACGCTCAAAATGACCGCAACCCAGAATTTTTTAGCCATTTTTTTATAGGCTTTTTCTTCCTCGCTGGTTTCTACTGCGTTTTCAGGTACCAAATCCATTCCGCATTTCGGACAACTGCCGGGGTGATCCTGTTTAATTTCCGGGTGCATCGGGCATGTATAGATGGTTTTACTGCCACCAGGCATTGGCCGGGATTCTTCCTTTTTCAGGTGCATTCCACAAACCGGACAGTCTCCCGGTTGATCGTAGGTTTTATCGCCCTCACAATGCATGGGACAATAATATTTTCCACCACTTTTCCCTCCGGCTTTCGCTTCCTGATGCTCGTGGTCGTGCACATGTTGATGATCATGGTGATAATTCCCTTTCGCATGAGTATGCCGGTGATCCTCCTTATTTTGTTCTTCTATCGGTACAAGGTGCATATTACAGACCGGGCAATCGCCAGACTGATCGTATGTTTTATCGCCCTCACAACGCATGGGACAGTAATATTTCCCGCCATTTTTCCCTTCGGCGTATGCTTTATCATGATCATGATGGTGTTTCTGACGATGATCATGGTGCTGATTTACTTTCGCCGGAGAATGGCTGTGATCTGCCTTGTTTTGTTCTTCTATCGGAACAAGGTGCATATTGCAGACCGGGCAGTCGCCGAGCTGGTCATAAACCTTGTCACCCTCGCATTTCATAGGACAGTAAAATTTGTTCTGCTCTTTATGTTCCATTTCGTACAATTTAATTTAACACCGAGGTTTCTTTGTTTCAATTCGTATTCCTCTTTGTCAATAACGCACCGGGCCCATCGTTTGTTAAGATTATCAGGAACCGTTTTATGATATACTGCATTGCTGTTATTTTTTCTGTTTGGATGAGCGTACTACGGCCCATATTACAACGGCGATCAGAATAAGCCCAATTATCCACCACCAGCCCATTCCGAACATCGTACCATCAATTCCATGTTGCATTTTTTTCTCCTTTCTTATTTATATTATAACGATGCGATAACCCGCTCGAGTTTTGCCTTAATATCACCGGCAATGTTTGCAAGTTCTTTATTGTCAACAGCCATCATTGAGGCTGTAGGGTCAACGGCTGCTACTTCTACCTTTGTTTCGCCAATTTCCTGCACGATTACATTACAGGGAAGCATAGTGCCAATTTTATCCTCCTGCTGAAGTGCTTTATGCGCACTTAGAGGGTTACATGCGCCAAGGATTATGTATTTTCTGAAATCAACGTCCAGTTTTTCTTTTAACTTTTCCTGAATATCAACTGTAGAAAGTACTCCAAAACCTTCTTTTTTTAAGGCTTCTGTAACAAGCTCTATGGCTTGGTCAAAATTTGCCGTGATTGTTTTATTTATGTAATATTTCATAAAATTAAATTTTAAGTGATTAATACTATTTTAACAGCAACCGTGTGAATGACCGTGTGCTTCCTTGCCACTATCCACGGCAACCAGTTTCATATTGCAAACCGGGCAATTGCCGGTTGCATTATAGGTTTTATCACCTTCGCATTTCATGGGACACTCAAATTGGGTTTTTGGCTCGCCAGCCTGTGTAGTGTCTTTACCATGACCTCCTGCCCCCGTTATTTCTTTCTTCTTTTCTCCAGTAAAAAGTTCTTTTAATGTTTTCATAATACATGATTTTTAAAATTTAACGATTTCAAAGATACCAAGGTCAATTTATTAAATTGTTACATAATTCGTTGGATGATTTATATGATTCTGAGTTTTCAAACATTATCCATCGATTATCGTTTCTGATTAATTTCAAATTGTTAATGCTTGCGATGGCTGTGTTCATTTCCGGTTGCCTTCTCTGTTCCAGAAGTACGATCATATTTTCAGCAGCCATGAATTTGCAGCTTTTTCGATGCGTTGTTCACACATGCCACAATTTCCTTTAACTTTGATTTTTTCTTTTTTTTCTCCGGCAAATACTGTGAATGTTCCAAAACGAAAAGTACTGCTAAACTTAAAAATTTTGTCTTCATCTTTTTGAATTTCAAATATTTAATAACTAAAAATTTAATGATTGTGTCCCGCTTCCGGTGTGTTTTGAGTGGTTGCGGTTTTAAATACACGCTGCCCTTTGCGGTAAGTTTGTTTCACCTCACCGCAGCGCAGCATCATATCTCCAAAATAGGGATTCAGAATCTCCTCGGATTCGCTTAGCCAGAAAGCGCCTTCGTCCTCGAAAGCCATGGGGCAAAACTGCCGGTAGGTTTTATGTATTTCAAGCCCAAACGATTCAGTGGTTTCCAGAATAGCTTCGGAAAGCATATTGAAATGCTCCCGTTGCTTTTCAATGTCTTTGGTTTCTGAAATCATTTTAGCAGCTTCTTCCAGTTGTTTTTGCAGAGCCATCCAGTGGTTATGGGCATCTCCTTCGAGCAGTCCCATTTCGACTTTCCCGAGTGTGCCGGTAATTTTCCCAGCTTCCTTTCGTGCCGTTTCCGCGTCGTCATTCACCAGGGCATTTTTTACATCGAAATAAGCACTAGCCACCGCTGTAATATGTTTGCGAAAAGCCTGTGGCACTTCCATAGTTTTGAATTCGGGCCGTTGCATCATACTTGGTTTTCCGGCCAACTGCGCGGCTGCATCAATACTGAAGGTGCCGTTAACTGCGATTACTTCGTCCTCATCCAGTCCGTTTTCAACCAGATAACTTTCTCCAAGTGCCGGGCCGAGGGTTACTTCGCGCATCATAAAGCTTACGCCGGCTTCTGTTTCTGATTTTACATACACCAGCGAGCGTTTTCCTGTCCACATTACGGCGGATTTAGGTACAGAAAGATTACCGGCTTTTGCAGGAAGTTTTGCTTCTAACGTTCCCGAAGCAAACATCTCCGGTTTCAGCCTCAATCCGCTGTTTGCCATGTCAACCCGTGCTTTGGCCACACGTGTTTTGGCATCAATTACGGGGTCAAGAAAAGAAATGGTCCCTTCAAATGTTTCGCCCGGAATGGATGCCACAGTAAAGCTTACTTTATCGCCTTTTTTAATCCACGGCATATCTTGTTCGTATACATCGAACAACACCCACACCCACGATAAATCAGCAATTTCGTAGATAGATTGTCCGCGCGAAATGTAATCTCCAACATTTACTTTGCGATCGGTTACATAACCGGAAACATCTGCCTGAATATTAAAGACTTCTTCAATTTGCTGAGATTGCAAAATTTGTTCTATCTGGCTTTCTGTTAGTTTCCAGTTTTTCAGTTTTTCTTTAGCTGCATTGAAAAGCTGTGGCTGCGAATCTTTAATCTTTTCTGCCTCGAATAGCTCTTCCTGGGCTGTAAGCATTTCGGGTGAGTATATAGCAGCAATTACCTGGCCTTTGCTCACAAATTCGCCTGTAAAGTTTACCAGTAACTTTTCTATCCTGCCGGGGATGTGAGATGACTGTGAAAATACCAGGCGTTCATCAGACTGTACCTTGCCATTTAAGCGGACAGATTTGAACGGGTCAGCAGAACCAACCAGAGCAGTACTTATGCTGGCCAGTTGCATAGCTGTTGGCGACATGCTGATGGCCATCAGGTCAATATCATTGTCGGTTTCATCTTCCAATGGTATTAAATCCATGCCGCAAATGGGGCAATCGCCAGGTTCATTCTGACGGATTTGAGGATGCATGGAGCAGGTCCAGGTTGTTTCTTCTGTCAGTTCTGTATCATACTGGTCTTCCTCGGCATGCTCATCTTCCGAACCGCCGAAAATCAACCAACCCAACAATAAACCAACTGCCAGTGTTGCCAGGGCTAATAATATGGTTTTTCTATTTGTATTCATCTTTAGTATGTTTTTGCACTTAGATAATTCAATTTGGCAAGAGCAATCTGGTATTGAACCTCTGCCGTGGCTTTCATCTTTTCGTATTTCAGCAGTTGCTGTTGCATGCGCAGTACTTCTTCAAATTCCTTCCCTGAGTTTCCATAGGAAGTAAAAAGCAAATTCAATGACTGTTGCGATGTTAGAATTTGTTGTTCGTAAAGCAATAAAAGTTGCTTTTGCTGCTGAATTTGAAACCAGGCCATTTCATAGCTTGCAATGAGCGTATTCTCCATTTCAGTTTTTTGGAGAGTATAGCCTTCCTGCATCAGTTGTGCTTCTTTTTCAGCAGCATCGTACTTTTTCCTGAATAGCGGGATGCTGACCGAAACCATGGGCATGATCACATCTTTGCCATTATCGGTCAGAGCCATATCGGTTCGTTCTCCAACCACTACATAGTCCAATCCAACACCCACCTTTGGAAGACCCTGCTTTTGTGCTGCCCTTTCACCGGCTTCGCCCGCCTTAATTTTCAGGTCGAGTGCATTTAGCATTGGGTTATTTGTCAGCAGGGAATCTTTTTGGAAGTTCGCCGGTAAAGTTTCTGCAGGCAGAGAATCATTTATTGCAACCATTTCATTTTCGTCTCTGTTGAGTAGTTTGTTAAACAAGGTGCGAAGTGGTTTTTCTTTCTGATTCAGAATACTCAGACTGGTTGTGGCATCTTTCAGCATAATATCCACCCTCAGCACATCCACCATGGGCGCGGTGCCGCTTTTAAACTTTGAATTGGCAATGTTTTTATATGATTCCAGAATGTCGATGTTTTCCTGTTCAATCTTTTTCCACTGCTTGAGTTCGTAAAGTGGATAGTAAGCCGCTGCAACCTGATAAAACAATTGGTTGCGTGCATCCAGAAACGACTGGTATTTGGCCTCGGCCAGTGAAGCAGCGGCATCACCTTGTGCCTTAAGTGTACCAAACCAGGGAAACATCTGGGTCAGTGAAAATCTTGCCCGTTGCGGCCCCACCCCAGTCTCAACAGGCGAAATGAAGTAACCGAAAGTAAAAGTTGGGTCGGACAACGTGCTTAGCTGTGGTACTTTTTGCAACGAAGCTTCAAACTCCTTGTATTTGGCTTGCAGGCCGGGATTGTTTTCGGCAGCAATTCTGAAATAATCATCCAGGGTTTGGGTTTGCCCTGCTGAAGTTCTCAGAAGCATCAGAATTATAATATTTATTATGAACTTCATGATTGTATCCTTTTTAATTTTCTCTCTTCCCTCAAGCTATAAAGCACAGGTACAATAAAATAAGTAACCGCTGCAAAAATCATCCCTCCAAAAGCCGGTATGGCCATGGGAATCATAATATCGGCACCGCGGCCGGTTGAGGTCAAAATTGGCAGCAATGCAATAATTGTTGTTGCCGAAGTCATTACCGCAGGTTTAATCCTTCGGTAGCCTGCTTCCACCACAGCCGCCCGTATGCCTTTCAGATTATTGGTTTTGTTCCGGGCGAAGCTTTGGTCCAAGTAGGTGGCCATAAGAACGCCGTCGTCGGTAGCAATCCCAAACAGGGCAATAAAACCCACCCAAACCGCCACACTCAGGTTGATGGTGTGCATCTGGAAAAGCTCCCGCATGTTGGCACCAAAAATGGAGAAGTCAACAAACCAGCCCTGCCCATATAGCCATATCATTATAAATCCACCGCTAAAGGCCATGGCAATGCCTGAAAAGACCATGAGGGAGGTAGTAACAGACTTAAACTGGAAGTAGAGAATCAGAAATACAATGACCAACACCAGGGGGACAATGATAGAAAGGCGCTTTTCAGCCCGTACCTGGTTCTCGTAACTTCCCGAAAACTTATAACTGATTCCAGCCGGAACATTTAATTCCCCTGAATCAATCCGGGCCTGAATTGTATTTTGCGCATCGTTAACCACTGCTACCTCAGAAAAACCATCCCGTTTGTCAAACAAAACATAACCCACCAAAAAAGTCTCCTCACTTTTGATTGCTTGCGGACCTTTTACATATTCAAAGTCCACAATCTGGGAGATTGGTATTTGTGCACCTGTTGGTGTTGGAATTAAAATTTTTCCCAAGGATTCAGGGTCATCCCGAAGTTCGCGGGGATAGCGCACCCTCACCGGAAAACGTTCACGCCCCTCAACCGTAGAAGTGATTGTCATACCTCCAATGGCCGTTTCGATGGTTTGCTGGACATCTTCAATGTTTAAACCATAGCGCGAAATCTCATCGCGGTTGATGTTGAGATGCAGGTAAGGTTTGCCTACGATACGATCGGCAAATACCGCTTCGGCCTTAACCGATGGTACTTCTTTTAATACCGCTTCCAGTTGCATCCCAAATGCTTCAATGGTCGGCAGGTCGGGGCCATACACTTTAATCCCCATAGGGGCGCGCATACCTGTTTGCAACATCACCAGCCGTGTTTCAATGGGCTGCAGCTTTGGCGCAGAGGTAACCCCCGGGATTTTAGCAACTCTTACTATTTCATTCCAAATGTCGTCGGGCGATTTGATTTCAAGCCGCCAGTTGCGGTAATAATTCCCCTTGCCGTCGGGTATTAGTTCCTGATTGGTTACACTACGTTTTAAAGCTTCTTCATTGGTAAGTGAGTCTCCGTTGCTGAGTATAAACCGGTCATTTTTATCCACCTTAAACCGCATCCGGTGCCCTCGTTCGTTGAGCATGTACTCCGGACGATAGTTTATCACGTTTTCATACATTGAAATGGGCGCCGGATCAAGCGCCGACTCTACCCTTCCTAATTTTCCCACAGTAATTTCCACCTCAGGAATGTTGGAAATTAGCATATCCAGTTGCCCTAAAACTTTTCGGTTGTATTCAAAACCAGAATGGGGCATGGAAGTGGGCATGTACAGGAAACTGCCTTCGTTGAGTGAAGGCATGAATTCTTTTCCGATTGCGGGAAAAGTATGGGCTAAACCAGACCATATTTTGGTGGTGCGGATATTCCATCCAACTGTATCATAACCTTTGGCCACAAAACCAAAAATATTGTTGAACCCCATCCAGGTAATTGCCCCGAAAAGGATCAGGAAGGAAGGTATCAACAAGAAAGTAATTTTGTGATCCAGACACCAGCGAAGTATTGGTTTGTAGAAATACTCCAGCATGGTAAAGAATCCTAAAATAAAAATCACAATCAAGGCGACAAACGTCACATTCAATACCAGACTTTTGGCAGGACCCAGCGGAAGCCAGTATTTGGCCAGCAGCCAGATTACACCAATAACCACAATGATAATTTCGGCATGGTCAAGAATCCATTGGACGAATAATTTGAATTTTTCCTGAATTGAGGTCTTGTTAGAAGTAACGCCTTCGTCTAACTTCTCATTTCTGACCTCTAACTTCTCTCCTCTAAACTCTTTTAACACTCCTACTAATCCAAAAGCCAGCAGCATCAATCCACCCCAGGTTTGCCCGAATAAAAGAGCTGCAATTCCAATGGGAATGAGAATTAAATTCACCCATTTTCGAATTGAACGGCTTTTAATGCGGGTACCGAAAAACCAGTGGGCCAGCGTGGGCAAAATGAACAAGGAAACAATCAGTGCTGCTATCAGTGCAAAGGTTTTGGTAAAAGCCAACGGCCCAAACAGTTTTCCTTCGGCAGCCTGCATGGTAAATACAGGGATAAAACTCACTATGGTGGTTGAAACCGCGGTAAGTATTGCAGAACTTACCTCGGAAGCGCCGTTGTAAATGGTGGTTATCAATTTCTGACCGGGCGGGGCTTCATCGACATGCTTGATGATGTTCTCCGAAAGGATCACGCCCAGGTCAACCATTGTTCCAATGGCAATAGCAATACCCGATAAAGCCACAATGTTGGCATCAACTCCAAAATAGCGCATGGCGATAAAAACCATCAGTACGGCAATGGGCAATAAACTGGAAATCAGAAACGAAGCCCGTAGATTGTAAACCATAACGATGACGACTAGAATGACAATCAAAATTTGGAGTGAAATAGCCTCCTCCAGCGTTCCCAGTGTTTCGTATATGAGACCTGACCGGTCGTAAAATGGCACAATAGTAAGCTGGCTTTCCGTTCCGTCAGGAAGCACCTTTTTTGGCAGTCCGGGCGAAATTTCTACGATTTTATCTTTCACGTTGTTAATAACCTGCAATGGATTAGCGCCAAAACGGGCAACTACAACGCCTCCAACTACCTCGGCACCGTCTTTATCAAGGGCGCCGCGTCGGGTGGAAGGGCCTAAGCTTACCTTGCCGATATCCTGAATACGGATGGGCACATTTTCCTGAACAGCTACAACTGCTTTTTCAATGTCTTCCACACTTTTGATATAGCCCAATCCGCGAACCAGGTATTCAGCCTGATTGATTTCAATGGTTTTTGCGCCAACATCCCTGTTCGATTTCTGCACAGCCAACATCACTTTGTGAAGTGGAATGTCGTAAGCTTTCAATGCATCAGGATTGACATCAATCTGATATTCCTGTACAAAACCACCAATTGAGGCGACTTCTGAAACACCTTCGGTGGCATTCAGCCCGTATTTTACATAGAAGTCCTGAACAGTACGGATTTCGTGCAAATCCCAGCCACCTGTAGGATTGCCCTCTTTATCACGGCCTTCAATTGTGTACCAGTAAACTTGCCCCAAGGCGGTGGCATCAGGGCCAAGCGCTGGTTGGACGCCTTCAGGCAGCAAATTGGATGGAAGTGAACTCAGCTTTTCGAGAATTCGCGAGCGCGACCAGTAAAATTCAATGCCTTCTTCAAAAATGATGAAGATGCTGGAAAATCCGAAAATGGAAGAACTCCGTATGGACTTAACACCCGGAATTCCCAGCAAATAAGTGGTAAGCGGATAGGAAATCTGGTCTTCGATATCCTGCGGTGAGCGGCCCATCCATTCGGTAAAAACGATTTGCTGGTTTTCGCCAATATCAGGAATGGCATCCACCGGAACAGGATCAGAAGGCAACGCCCCAATTTGCCACCCAAATGGTGAAGTAATAATGCCCCACCCAATAAAAAGGGCAAGCAATAAAACAGTTACCAGTTTGTTTTCAAGAAAGAACCGAATGAGCTTGTTGAGCATGAATTTGAGTCTTATGAAGGTTGGCAAAATGGAGTCGGTCCTATAACCGAAGCGCTAAAAGTACATCCTAGTCGTTTTTGCGTTCCGGCCTTTTGTATTGGCAGCAAGCATGCAAGTTGCTGTAAGTTTCATCCTGGGCACACACCTTTTCAGTATCGTGGCCGGCATCAGCAATTTTCTGATGCACATCATCCAGGTTAACCTTTTGGGTATCGTATTTAAGGGTGAGCATTTTTGATTCCTGCGACCATTCGGCAGAGGTAACACCATCAATTTTTGCAGCTTTTTCTATTCGGCTCTCGCACATTCCACAATTACCATAAACTTTAAAGTCTGTGGTTTTTATAGACTGGGTGAAAGAGGTCAGGGAAATCAGGCTGAATAAGGAAATAAAAAAAATAGTCTTCATAATTGTAGTTTTTATTTTAGCGACTAAATAACTGTTTTAATCGCTGTACAAAAATACTACCTGAGAGTGCCTTAGTATTTACATAATTACATGTATATGTTCTATAATTTACAGATTATCTAACGATTGCCGGCTTATGTTTCTCAACTTTTTGAAGTTGCTCGGTGAAAATCCAGTGATTTTCCTGAACTGGCTGCTTAAATGTGCCACACTGTTATACCCGAGCTTCCATGCAATTTCACTGAGGGTTAGTTCATCATACGTGAGTAACTCTTTCACTTTTTCTATCTTTTGCCTGAGTATATATTGTTCGAGTGTTATTCCTTCAACGGATGAAAACAAGTTGCTCAGATAATTGTATTCGTAAAGCAATTCATCAGCAATTAATGATGACCAGTTCAAGGCCTGTTCTTCACCAGATTGGTGAATATAGTTGATGATAGTTGTTTTGATTTTTTCAATAAGCCGGCTTTTTCGGTCATCAATTCTTTCAAATCCAAGATTTAGAAGTATGTTGTCAAGTTTGGAAAGCTTTTCTGGAGGTAATTCCTGTTCTGCCAGATCAACCATCCCAAGTTCAATGTGTATCGGGTGCAGATCAAGATCAGCAAGCACTTTGCTAACTGCCATGATGCAGCGATTACATACCATGTTCTTGATGTAAATCTTCATTCCCGGCTGTGAATTGGTAACCTTATAAATAGGTGGCGAACATGGCCAAAAGAAAAGCATTGCTGTCCACTTGTCTATTGAACAACTGCCTGCTATGAAAGTTTGCGACAGCCTGTGTGAACCTATTTCAGACCCGGAAATTCGTGGGCTCCCAGATCGGGCCCTGCATCAGTGGTACGGTTAACACCTTTGAGATCGAAAGTGAGGTTGAACAGGGCGTTATTGATAACCGTTGCGCTGCCAATATTCATCACCGGCGATAAAGTGTCCGGAATCAGGTTGTGAATAGACGTATCAATAAACAGTGGATCTTCATTGGCAGTAACGGAAATGAAATTTGGGTCAGACCCAATTGGAATCCTGGTTCGGATAAAACAGTGGTCGAAAGTGTAATTGAAGGCGCCGCTTGTTCCGGCATCCAATTCCAGTTCGTCCTGAAGATTTCCGTAAATGATGCTGTTGCCAAAATAAGCTTTGGTCAGGTCGCGGGATATTTCGCTGCCATCAAAAAAATAGTAGTTGTTGATAAAAACAGCCGTGCTTTGCCTGGCGCTGCGGTTCCAGTAATTACCAATGGTCATGTGCCTGAAGTCATACTCCCCACCATACAAAATGGCGATAGCGCTTTCGCCACAATTGGCGATCACAGTATTACCGGCCTCGATATGTGTGCCACGTGCCAGCAATCCTACGCCCGACATGTTTCTGATTTGAGAGTTGTAAAGCTTTAATGTTGGATTGGGCGAGTTTCCGGTCGTATCAGCCTGTATGCCAACGATGCCGTTTTTTATATCTGCGTAGTGAATTTCATTATTTACGCTTCCGGGGTATAAATAAATGCACACACCGGCCTGCGGATGGCCCCATTGCCCGGGCAAATCCCGGTAATACATTTCCAAACGATCGTTTTGAAAAACAACAGGATCTTCGAGTGTTCCCATTACTTTCAGGGTTGCATCGCGATAAACAAGCATGAATGAACCACGGTGAAAATGCAGTTGTGCCCCGGCGTTGACAGTAAGTGTGAAGAGCGAATCCACAGCCAGGAATCCGTATATTACATGTGGTTTGTCGTTATTGAAAGTATAATCGCTGGCAACGATTGCGTTCGTGTAAAAATAGGCATCCTGGCCCCAGGCTACCAACTTGACGTCTTGCAGGTTATTGTTGGTTATAAAAACAATTGAATCCGTTTCAATCAATGGCGCGCTCTGATCACCGGGATCAATATTGGCACGTATAAAAATAAACATGCTGTCTTTTGCTGCAATTTCTACGTCCTGTAGCATGGAAGCTGCCTGTCCGTCAACGTTCAGCCGGAAAGGGGAATTGTCACCACTGGCAAGCCGAATCTCTGAGATTTTAATGGTGCGGCTATGCGGGTTGTACACACGCAGGTTTCTTGTGGCGGTTCCAATGCTTGTAAAAATTGTATCAAAAATGATGGTATCGCTCGAAAACTCGAGTTTGCTGTCGGGGCCGGTTTCAAATATTTCTTTTCGATCGCAGGAACTGATGATCAGTAAAAAAGCCAGAGCCGGCAAAATCGGGCAACAGGCCAGGAGTTTATTTATGTTTTTCAATTTGCTCACTTAACGCTTTAATTGTTGCTATTAATTACGTGCGAACCTTATAATTATTGCCGCTTTGCACAAATTAATCCATGAATATTCCTCGGCGTTTCTAATAAATGTCGTCCACCTCTGGTGGACAAAACAGATTCGGGGATTTCTTTATTCTACCAATATTTTGCACCTAGCGGGGCTTTTCCGGTAGGTGCTAAATATTAAGCCACTTAATCGAAACAGAGATAATGATGTTTGCCGCAATTAATACTTGCTTGTTCTTCTTAATTAAAATCCTGGCGTCCTGGCGGTGTGGATTATTGAGAACCAAATCAGTTTAATCGCTGAACAAAGAGAGGCATTGTTGGTTTTAAGCTGGTTTTTAGCGGCATAATAATGTTTTAACCTGCCTATTCGTTAAAAATCTATAAAGATTTCTATATATTGTAACTTCATAATAGGAATTGCCTTAAATTTGTTCGCGGGCACAATTAAGTACCATTTAGCCAAACCATCTGATATATGAGTTACATAAGGTTCGACAAAGAACAACTGATCAACCTCGAATATTCACTGCCTAAGGAACTGCTGCGGGCCAACCGCGCAGGGGCCTATGCAAGCACCACCATAACAAACTGCAATACTCGCAAATACCATGGTTTGCTGGTAACCCCACAGCCTGGCATTGACGACGACAATCACGTATTGCTTTCTTCGTTTGATGAAACAGTGATTCAGCATAATGCTGAATTCAACCTTGCTATCCATAAATTTGAAGGTGAACACTACAATCCAAAAGGCCATAAGTATATCCGCAATTTTACTACCGACCCGATACCAAAGCTTACTTACAGGGTTGGTGGCGTTGTACTCACAAAAGAAATCCTCCTGGCACGTAACGACGACCGTACAATTATCAAATACACATTGGTTGAAGCAAATTCTCCAACCAAAATCAGGTTCAGGCCATTGCTGGCATTCAGAAACATACATTCACTCAGCAAGGCAAACGTATTTGTTGATACCAAGTTCGAACCCATCCTCAACGGCATCAAATTACGCATGTACACAGGTTATACACAATTGTTCATGCAATTTTCAAAAACTGTCCTCTACACACATGTGCCTGACTGGCACTACAATTTCGAGTACATCCGCGAAAGGATTCGGGGATATGAATCAGTTGAGGATCTTTATACCCCGGGTTTCTTCGAACTTGATATCAAAAAAGGTGAAAGCATTTATTTCAGTGCAGGGCTGAACGAGATCATTCCTTCACGCCTTCAAAAATTATTTTCAACCGAAGTAAATTCCAGGATTCCGCGCAGCAGTTTTGAACATTGCATGAATAACTCCGCGCAACAGTTCATTGTAAGGCGTGGCGACAAAGTACATTTATTGGCAGGATATCCGTGGTTTGGTCGTCGCAGCAGAGATACATTCATATCACTCCCCGGTTTGATGCTGACCATCAATGATGAGAAAACATTCAGGGAAGTGGTGGATACGTTGGTTTCAGAAATGAATGGAGCACTTTTTCCAAATGATGGACATGGTACGAAGGCCAACTTTAACTCTGTTGATGCGCCTTTGTGGTTTTTCTGGGCCTTGCAGAAATATGCCATTCATACCGGGAATACGGTTCAGATTTGGAAGAAGTATGCCGGGCCAATGAAAACCATTCTCAACGCCTTCAAAAAAGGAACTGATTACAATATCCACATGCTCGACAGCGGCTTGCTGTTTGCAGGCGAACAAGGCAGCGCAGTTACCTGGATGGACGCGTTTATTGATGGCCAACCACTGCTGCCGCGCATTGGGCTGCCTGTTGAGGTGAATGCTTTATGGTATAATGCCATCATGTTTGCCCTCGAATGTGCCGGATCGGCAAAAGACAAAACTTTTATTAATGAATGGCAGCCCATTGCTGATATGATTCCGGAAGCTTTCACCAGCGCTTTCTGGGATGCTGAAAAAGGTTATCTGGCTGATTTCGTGCATGGTGAATACAAAGACTGGTCGGTTCGCCCAAATATGGTTATGGCCGCCTCTCTTGATTACAGCCCGGTAAGTGAAGAAATCCGAAAATTATTGCTCGATATTGTGAGATCCGAACTATTAACCTCCCGGGGATTACGGACATTATCACCCAAAAACAAAAACTATCAAAGTGTATATGCAGGCGATCAATCGGCCCGCGACCGGGCTTGCTACCAGGGCACTGCCTGGCCCTGGTTAATGGGTCATTTTGCCGAAGCGTATTTAAAAATACACGGCCGCAGTGCCATACACCTGATAAATAATTTATACGCAGGATTCGAAGAAACCATCACAGAACACGGCATAGGCTCCATATCAGAGCTATTTGACGGCGATCCGCCACATAAACCCGGTGGAGCAATTTCAATGGCCTGGAGCGTTGCCGAAGTGTTGCGCATGGGGCAGTTGCTCAACGAGTTTGAAGATGAATTTAAAATGAAGGAGGACAACGTATGAAAGTACTGATGTTCGGCTGGGAATTTCCTCCGCATATTTCCGGTGGTTTGGGAACCGCTTGTTTTGGCCTTACCAAAGGCCTGGCAAAGCATGATACCGAAATATTGTTTGTGGTTCCAAAAGCCTATGGCGACGAAAGTGAAGAAGCCGTAAGGATTCTCAACGCCAGCGATGTGACCCTGAATATAAAGGATGAAGCGGTTTTGAATTTCTGGGAAAAGATCACTTATATGGAAATTGGGTCGAACCTGATTCCTTACGTTGGACCGGAAGAATTTGAACGTATCATTGAGTATGAAAACGTTAGCAGCGAAACACGTGTAAATAATATCCTGAGCACCAAGTTTGATTTTTCGGGCAAGTACGGCGATAATCTCATGGAAGAGGTTTCACGGTATGCTATGGTGGCTTCGGTGCTGGCAACCCAACATGATTTTGATGTGATCCATGCCCATGACTGGCTCACATATTCCGCCGGGGTCGCAGCCAAAAACGCCACCGGAAAACCTTTGGTGGTTCACATGCATGCCACTGAATTTGACCGTTCAGGTGAAAATGTGAACCAGGATGTTTTCAGGATCGAACAATCGGGGATGAAGGCTGCCGATTACGTGATTGCCGTGAGCAACCTCACTCGCAATACGGTTATTGAGCGATATGGCATTGAGCCACATAAGGTGATCACTGTTCACAATGCAGTTGAGCCGGCCGATAAATCCGATTGGCATGATGTACATGCAGCCGTGAAAGAAAAAATTGTCACCTTCCTCGGCCGGATAACGTATCAGAAAGGTCCGGAATATTTTGTTGAAGCGGCGCACATGATTTTACAGCGCGATCCCAACGTCAGGTTTGTGATGGCCGGATCGGGCGATATGCTGAATAAAATGATTTTGCAGGTTGCCAAACGCCGCCTGGGAAGCCGCTTCCATTTCACCGGATTTTTAAGGGGCGAAAATGTGGATCGCATGTATGCCATGAGCGATGTGTACGTGATGCCTTCGGTTTCCGAACCATTTGGTATTGCGCCGCTTGAAGCTATCCGCACCAATGTTCCGGTGGTGATCAGCAAGCAATCGGGTGTAGCAGAAATCCTTACGCATGCCCACAAAGTTGATTTTTGGGATACAGAAGCATTGGCCGATCACATTTACGGTTTGCTCAACTACAAAGGCCTTACAGCCATGTTCCAGAAATACGGACGAGCCGAAGTAGACAACCTGAAATGGGAAAACGCAGCCTTGAAGGTGATAGATGTTTATTATAAAGCAGTTTATACTGAGTAAGTTGAGCGAACGAAGCGAACATCGCGAAATGAGCGAACGAAAAAAAAGAATGTTTTATAAAACAATTGAATAACAACTGTATGACCAATGTTTGACAATCGTATGACCATTATATGACACCATTTGGCCATCGCTTAACCACAGTATGAGAATCTAACAACCTAACAACCTAGCAACCAGTAACCAGCAACAAAAACACACCCTCTATGAGCGCAATCTGTCTTTACTTTCAAGTACATCAGCCTTTCAGGCTCAGAACATACAGGTTTTTCGACATCGGCGATAACCACTACTATTATGATGACTTTCAAAACCGTTCAATCGTAAAAAGAGTCGCTACCCGCTGCTATCTGCCTGCCAATAAATTAATGCTCGAACTTATTGAGAGACACGGAAAACAGTTTAAGGTAAGCTTTTCTATTTCGGGCAATGCCATTGATCAGTTCGAAATGTATGCGCCTGAGGTGATTGAAAGTTTCAAAGCCTTGGCGCGAACCGGCTGTGTGGAATTCCTTGCTGAAACGTATTCCCATAACCTGTCGTCACTGCGCAGTCAGGAAGAATTCACCCGTCAGGTTGAGCTGCATCAAAACAAAATGGAAAAACTCTTCGGAACCAGGCCTACAGCATTCCGCAATACCGAGCTGATCTATTCCGACACCATCGGCGCTGTGGTAGCCGGGATGGGGTTTGATGTCATGCTGACCGAAGGAGCCAAACACATACTTGGTTGGAAAAGTCCGAATTTAATGTACTGCAATTCGGTGAACCCAAAGCTTAAAGTGCTGATGCGCAACTTCCAGCTCAGCGAAGATATTGCCTTCAGGTTCTCAAACAAGGGATGGTCAGAGTGGCCATTGACAGCCGACAAGTTTGCCGGTTGGGTGAATGCCCTTGATCCAAAGCACGAAGTCTTAAACCTGTTCATGGATTATGAAACCTTTGGCGAACACCAATGGGCCGATACCGGAATTTTTGACTTCCTGCGCGCTTTACCGACCATCATCCTGAAAAAAACGAAATACCGTTTTCACACTCCTACCGAACTTGCAAAGAAATTGCAACCGGTTTCAAGCGTTCAGGTGCCCTATCCCATGTCGTGGGCGGATGCCGAGCGCGATATTACATCCTGGACGGGAAATGATCTGCAAAGTGATGCTTTTGACAGTCTTTACTCTATTGAGCAAAAAGTAAAGCATTGCACCGATCCGGAACTGCTGCGCGACTGGAATTATCTACAAACCAGCGATCATTTCTTTTATATGAGCACCAAATGGTTCTCTGACGGTGAGATTCGCAAAACTTTCAACCACTATCCGACCCCTTACGAAGCCTACATTAATTATATGAATGTGATTTCTGATTTCATATTGCGCGTTGATAAGGCCTGCCCTCAAACCAGCGAAACCATAGTGCTTAGCTCGAACCAACCTAAAACTGAGAAGAAGTCTGCACCCTTGGTTGAAGAAAAGCCTAAAAAAGCAGCAAAGAAAAAAGAAGCCGCAGAAAAGAAACCTACCACGAAGGCTTCAAAAAAGAAATAGCCCGGAATTTCTAAAAAGTAAAACGGTTGCCCTTAACAGGCAGCCGTTTTGTTTTTTAAATGTCAATTGAAAATTGGCTTATCTCACCAATCCCCGTTGCCTTAACAGCGGTCCGATTTCGGGTTTCTTACCGCGGAAATTTACATACATTTCCATAGCATCGCCCGTGCCGCCACGTTCAAGAATGTTCGTGCGGAACGATTGGGCTGTGGTTTGGTCAAAGAAGTCACCGCTTTCGCGGAAGGCTTCAAATGCATCGGCATCCAACAAACCCGACCACACATAACTGTAATAACCTGAGGAATATCCACCGGAAAATACATGCTGGAAGTGTGTGCTTCCGTGCCTGAAATGAATTTCAGGAATCATCCCGGTATTCTGTATGGTTTTCTGATCGGTGATAGAAGCTACATTTTTTAAGGTCTCAGCGGCATAAGGTTCTGTAATAGTATGGTATTCAAAATCAAGAAACGCCGAAGCAAGAAATTCTACCGTGGCAAAGCCCTGGTTAAAATCAGCAGCGGCCTGTATGCGATCCATCAGTTCCTGTGGCATGGGTTCGCCGGTT
The DNA here is from genome assembly GCA_014860575.1 of Bacteroidales bacterium. Classification (NCBI taxonomy): domain Bacteria; kingdom Pseudomonadati; phylum Bacteroidota; class Bacteroidia; order Bacteroidales; species Bacteroidales bacterium. The sequence goes on along the minus strand of JACZJK010000056.1, from coordinate 143,709 downwards.
TCGTAATGTTTGGCAAAAGTCGTCAACACCGAAGGTTCGTTGGCCCAGTTTTCCATGATCTGCGAAGGAAGCTCCACGAAATCGCGGGGAACGGAAGTACCGGAAAGGCTTGGATAAGTGACATCTGAAAGCAGGCCGTGCAGTGCATGTCCGAATTCATGGAAGAATGTGGTCATCTCATCATAAGTGAGTAATGAAGGTTGTGTGCTGGTTGGTGGCGAAAAGTTGCAAACCATCGTAATCACCGGTGAAATGTAATTGCCCTTTTGATCAACAAACTGGTCGCGGTAACTACTCATCCATGCGCCACCACGTTTGCTTTCGCGCGGGTGGAAATCCATGTATAAAATCCCAACGTGCGAACCATCAGCTTCCTGCACTTCAAAAACCTGTGCATCAGCGTGATATTTGGGAACATCATTGCGTTCAACAAACTTTAACCCATACAGTTTATCAACAACCATGAAAATCCCATTACGAACCGTGTTCAGCTCAAAATACTGACGAACTTCCTGTTCATCGAGATCATATTTTTCTTTACGAACCTTTTCGGAATAATATCTCCAATCCCATTGTGCCAGTTGAAAATCATTGCCTTCGGCTTTGATCATATCCTGAAGCTGTTTTGCTTCATCCTTGGCAATTGGCAGGGCGGCATCCCACACCTGTTTGATGAAATTTGAAGCGGTTTCAATATCCTTCACCATTGTTTCTTCGAGCGTAAAATGGGCGTGGTGGTTGTAGCCAAGCATGTTGGCCCTCTCAAGGCGCAGGTTTACAATTTTACCAATGATCTCATTGTTGTCAAACTCATTGCCATTGTTCCCACGGTTAATGTATGCCTGTTGCATCACCTTACGCAATTCGCGGTTTTCAGCATTGTACAATACCGGCATTACACTTGGATTTTGTAAGGTAAAAATCCATTTCCCTTCCAGGGTGTCTGCTTTGGCAAGAGCGGCAGCGCCTTCGATGGCAGAAGCTGGCAAACCGGCAAGTTCCGCTTCGTTTTCAACCACATGCCTGAAGTTATTGACTTCGCCCAGGGCGTTCTGGCCAAATTGCAATGTGAGCATAGAGAGCTCCTGGTTGATCTCACGCAGCCTTTCCTGCTTGTCGGAAGGTAAACCGGCACCACCACGGATAAAACGTTTGTAGGTTTCTTCGAGCAATTTGGCCTGTTCGGCATTCAGGTTCAATGCTTCCTTTTGATCATAAACGGTTTTTATCTTTTCAAAAAGAACCGGGTTCAACCTGATATTATCGCTATGCTGCGACATTTTTGGCGACAGTTCGCGGGCAATGGCCTGAATCTTATCGTTGGTGTTTGCCGAGTTGGCATTATAAAATACGTACGATACTTCACCAATCAACTGGCCACTGTACTCATATGCGAGAATGGTGTTCTCAAAAGTAGGAGCCTCGACATTAGTTACTATAGCTTCAATTTCGGCATTTTGTTGTTTCATGCCTTCGTCAAAGGCTGGCATATAATGATCTTCGGTGATCACATCGAAAGGCGGAACATTAAACGGGGTGTTGTAATCGGCGAAGAAAGGGTTCTTAACTTCGGCTTCGGGAGTGCATGCAGCAAGCATAAGCAATGTTGTTAAAAAGATTAAACCTGTTTTTTTCATCTCTAATTAAGTTAATGATTTATTGGCCACAAAATTAGTGTTTTTTACTTGAACTCCTAAAAGACACAAACTGCTATAAGTGCGCTATATCAAAAGGTCATATCTTGTCATCCTGAACGGAGTGAAGGAACTTTATTTGTCTGTATATTAGATTCTTCGCTTCGCTCAGAATGACAAAATCAGTAAGCTAATCAATTTTGAGACAGCCATTTACAGGGCAATACTTTAACCGAGTAGGCTATAAATGAAATCGCCCCATCCCAAAAGATTTCCTTATCCTGCCTGGCTTCAAGCCATGCATTAGTTTCAAATCATAACCTGCGAGTCAAATTAATTTTGGAACACAAAATTTCCTGGAATTATCCCGGCTTTCAAAGAGTCAAGCATGGTGGCGCCGTTTGCATCATAGCGGTAAATTACGCCAGGCTGGGCATAATCAAGCGGATCGCAGAAATATATTTCACCTGAATGCGGGTCAACATCCAATGCATAACAAAGTTTGCTGATTAAAGGGTTGGAATTGATTGTAACAGCATCAATTTCATGCGGGTAAATGCTGCCAAGGAATGAAAAGTAGATTTTATTGCCGGGGCCATTGATCGCGATCCTTGGGCCAAAATCGCTGCCAGCTATTTCTAAGCTGAGTTCTACAGCATATGAATCGGGGTTAATTCTCACCAGCGAACCGTTTGTATTGTTTGCAGGGTTCATCCAATCGGAAATGCCGCCACATAAAACCCAGATTTTTCCATTTGCATCTTTCACAATTCCCGAAGGATTATCGCCCACAACGATGGTTTGCAAAGGTGTATCGGTTTGTGTGTCAATAATTGTTACTGTTGAATCCGATGTCCAGCCTGCTGAGTTTATGACCCATAAGTGGTTCTCATGCAACAACATACGGTCGGGGCTTGCACCTGTGACAATAGTGCCGGTTTTTGTGAGGGTGCTCAGGTCAGTGATTGCAATATGCCCTGCCCAATCGCTCACATATCCTTTGGTATTATTGATCCCAACGAAATACCTCGGCGATGTGAGTCCTTCAATAACGCCTATTGACTCAAAACTTGCAGCATCAGCTACTTCAACTTTGCCGGCATTATTCACAACAATGTAAGCTCTTTCGTTAAAAATTTCTAGGCTCTGGACAATGTTGCCCAACGGCCGGCTGTTAACATTTGCAAAGATGTTGTTTTCAATAGTTTTGGCAGCCGGGTCATAAAAACTGATTGTACCGCTGCCATCGGTAAAAGGCCCTTCATTGCTGATTAAAATGCCCTTGCTGTACTTACCCGAAGGCGTATTGTCGTCTTTTTTGCAGGAAGAAGTCAACAGCAATGCGAATGTGGCAATGATGATTAAAATGTTGAAAAATGGTTTCATTGTAGAATGGTTTCGGTTGTTAGTTTGTCTTTGAATATAAAATCAAGTATCAGCGAAACATTAAAGGTCCGCCCGGGCATAGGCCGGTATTCAATTACCTGGTACGCATGGCCTGTCAGATTTTTGATTGAAGCATTGATCGTAAGTACGTGTTTTGAAAGATCAGTTTTTCGTGCCAGGCTGATGTCAATCGTATGAAAAGCCGGCAATTGGTTGGTATTGGCCCTGTCAGTGAACCTGGTTCCCACCAGTTTATGCAGGTATTGAAACGACCAATTGCCAGAAGTAGCAGTATAATAAGCTGATGCTGTATGAACCGGGGTATAAATCAACTGGGGTTTGCCTTTGCTTTCGCTGAAAGATTTTGCTCCATAGATTGATTTGGCTGCTGCCCAGTTCAAGCCAGCCTCGTGCCGGAATTTGTTTGCATTATAAGTGAAATGTATGTTAGCTTCGGATCCATAAATAAACACTGTTGTTATATTCTCCGGGCTCCAGTAATTGTATGAACCCGGCAACCATGCGATCCAATTATTGACCCGGTTATTATAGAATGTTGCTGACATCGCCAATCTGGTTTTTTCCTTTTCGAACCCAAAATTAATCCCGGCTTCCATATTGAAGCCGGATTCAGCTTTCAAGTCGGGATTGCCCCCGGGCTGCCAGTAACGGTCGTTGAGCGTTGGCATCCGGTAATTTGTAGAAAGGTTGATTCTTCCTTCAAGCGACTTACTTAGACGCCCTTTCCAGCCAAGGGAAAGTGCGGGTGGAACATCAGTAAAATCGCTGTTGTATTCTTTTCTTGCCCCTGCCGTTGTAGTCCATTTCAATTCAGGGAATTCATGCGTTGCAAGCATGAAAACTGAGAACTGATAAGGAGTTACTATGGATTGGTAGGCTTCAACCTCAGCCCTGAATTGCTGAAAGCTTATTCCACTTGTAAGCTGCGTTTTCGGAGAAACCTTAAACATCACTTCTCCATCGTTTGTCCATGCCCCTACCCCTATCTCTGATTTGAGTCCAATTGCTTTGTCAGTGTATTCCAGGAAATCATGACTGTAGGCCGATTTCAGGGTGTAATGTATTTTCGTGGTTTCATGGCTCCATTGCGCATAGCCTCGCAGTATTTTGTCGGATTGGCGCGCCACACTGCTCAGCATTGTCATGCTGGGCGGGATTCCGGCTTCCCGCTGTTGATACCAGAATCCTGCATTTATATATTGCCTGCTGTTCAGAGGTAAATGGAATTCCTGTAAAAATCCGATATGGGTAGCATCAGCATTTTCAAGTCGTTCTTTGGGTCGGCCAAATTTTGCATGGTTCACATAAACAAAATCATTCGCAGCTGAATTATACCAAACAGAACTTGAAAGCTGTGCTTTCAGTAATTTGTAATCGCTTTTCAATGCAACCAGCCGGTCTTTGTAAGACCCAATGGATAAAGCCAGTTTGAGATTATTTCCCTTAAACCCATTTTGACTATTTAGATGAATGCTTCCGCCGATGGTCCCGTTGCCAAACAAGGCGCTGCTGCCACCACTAACCAGGTCAATACGGTTAAAGAGGAAAACCGGCAGCAACGAAAGGTCGGCCATGCCAATATTTGGAGGATTGATGTTGAAACCATTCCAGTAAATTCCTGTGTGCTGAGTTGCAGTTCCGCGCATGCTGATGGTTGCCAGCCCACTGCCGCCATAACTCTTGATGAAGTGAATGCTTCTAGAAACCAGCAGATCTGAAAGCAGGATACCAGGAAAATTCCCGTAATCCCTGCGCTCGAGTGATTTCACCTGCAATCCTGCACTGAAGCGTTCAAGCCGTTTGCCGCTGATAACTATTTCTTCAAGCGTACGAACCGTGTCAATCAGCGGTTCCTGCGCCAGGGAAAGCGTTGAAAACATTAGCAACAGTGATACCAGTAATAATTTCATGCAGGGAGTTTTGGGTTCATTTGGTACGAAGGTTGAGTTTATTCAGAAAAGTTATTCCCTAAAGGGGACTTAAACGAATTACTGATGTTTAGCGTTTCCCCTTTAGGGGTAAGGGGCTAAAACGCTAAACATCAGTAATTCGTTTTCTTAGCTTGGACTCATAGTTAAATCTATAATGTTGTTCAATATTACTCTTCCCGTTGTATAACAATAAAAGGCAAAACGATTCAGGAAATAAGTGATGAATAAACTGATGTTTGCGTAACAGCAACGTATCCATGGCTTCTGTCCCGAAAGCGCTGAATTCAAAAAAGTTTAATTGGCAGGTCTTCTGACTTACTCTCTTTTTGAATGCCTTCCCATCCGCCAGGGCGAACAGTGGCAAATAATTTCAAAAAGAATGAAAGAGCTTACAGCAGCGGGAACTGTTCCTGATTTTCACAGGATTCCCTTTTAAGCCCGATCCCTGTTTCGAGATCAGTAGCACCAATTTGTGGCAAAATTAAACATTGAGCGGGATCCGGCAACGGTTCGTAGTAATTAATTTGTAACTTTTCGGCTGGTTTGGTATTAATATGCAGGAGCAGGGAACCTGGGTTTAGAAGTTTAGAGTGTTTAGACAGTATAGACATTTTAGACGGTTTAGTCTGTTAAGAAGGTTTAGAGTGTTTAGGATATTTTGAGGGTTGAGCGTTGTTTATGGGGAAACTACGTCATTTTTATGTTCTCTTCAAAATCAAAGCTTTACGCTTGCGAGGAGAATTATTCAGGCTAAGTGATATAGATCAGTTTTCTGAGAAATTGAAATTCGGAAGTTCATTGAACGACCTGATGATCACTAAGGAAAATGGTGCAGCGCATTGAAAATATTTTTAGAGATAGAAACCAGTGAGTCATAAAAAGTGTAATGCATGGAAATATTATTCTCAGGCCATCAGATCGGTTAGAAAACAAAGTGAACCGTTGAATCTCTTCACTTTCTACAAACTGAAATTTTTACACGATTTGAAGGCTGGATGTAAATAATCATTACATTTACGGCATTATTTTTTGATGTGCCCGGAGTTGACATTAATTGTCATCGCACATCAATATTTACCTGGTTAGCAAAGAAACAGGCTGAGGGTTAATTTTAACAATTATTTTAAATGATAGTTATAGACCTTATCTATAACCTTGCAATACTTGTAGCGGTAAGTGTGCTTGCCGGTTTCATTGATAACCGCTGGCCACGAAATACCAGGCTCGGTTCGATAATTCAAGGTTTGTTGTTCGGTGGGGTAGCAATTTTTGCTATGCTTAATCCTTTTGTTCTGGCGTCAGGATTGATTTTCGACGGCAGATCGGTTGTAATTAGCCTTTGCGTCTTGTTTTTTGGCCCATTTTCTGGCGCCATTGCTGCAGTTATGGCAATTCTGATGAGGCTTTACATTGGCGGGATCGGAATTTACATGGGCGTTTCAGTGATATTGTCGTCGTTTGTGATTGGTTATCTTTATTATTGGATCCGCCATAAACACAACAAGCAAATTAACGCATTTTATCTTTTTCGCTTCGGCCTGGTAGTACATGCTGCTATGATCCTGTTCATGATCGCATTGCCATCGGATATGCGGCTGTATACTTTACAAACAATGGGGCTTACCATCCTGGCGACCTATCCAATTGCAACCGTGTTGATTGGAAAAATACTTAAGGACCAGGAAGACAACTCGAACCTATTGAAAGATATGACTGAAAGCGAGAATCAATATAGGTCGCTGGTGAACGAAATGCAGCAAGGACTAGCCGTTTTCCATATTCTATACAATGATAAGAATGACCCGGTTGATTACGAGTATGTGCTCGTGAACCCAAATTATGAAAAGTTAACTGGTTTAAAGCAAAGCGAAATTATTGGTAAAACCATACAGGAAGTCTTTCCAAAAACTGAAGAATTCTGGAATGAAAGGTTCGAAACTGTAGCCTGCTGCGGCGTGCCTGCCTATTATGAGAACCACTCCATTGAGCTTGATCGTTACTACGATGTAACTGTTTACCGGCCACGCACCAACCAATTGGCTGTAATATTAACCGATATTACCGAGCGCAAAGAAATAGAATCAAAACTGCGCAATGCGAAAGAACAGGCAGAAGCAGGCGATCGGCTTAAAACCGCTTTCATGAATAATATTTCGCATGAGATCCGGACGCCATTAAACGGCATCCTGGGCTTCGGTCAGATGATTGCACAGCCCAATGTTACAGATCAAGAGCGCCTGGCATTTATTGACATTCTCCAAAGCAGTATTGACCGGCTGATCAATACGGTAACGGATTACATGGATATTTCGCTGATTGCTTCGGGAAACCTGAAGGCTTTAAAAAAAGCTTTTCCGCTTAACCAGTTACTCACCGGCATTCACTCATCATTCTACGCTGCCTGTAAAGCCAAAAACCTCGAATTCAATCTCGTATTACCGGCAGGGTCGCATAATTTCCAGATTAATATGGATAAGGAACTCCTGACCAAGGTGCTCAAGCATTTGCTTAACAATGCCGTAAAATTTACAGAGCATGGAGTGGTCACATTTGGTTACAAAACCATGAATGGTTACCTTGAGTTTTTTGTGGAGGATTCAGGAATCGGGATACGGGAAGATGCGAAACAAAGGATATTCGAAGCCTTCGACCAGGAAGAGAACTCCAATACCAGGAAATACGAAGGAAGTGGACTAGGCTTGCCAATAGCCAAAGGGATTATAGCCAAACTTGGAGGAAAAATATGGCTTGAATCATTAAAAGACAAAGGCTCGGTGTTCTATTTTAACCTTCCGTATGATGCTGATCTGGGAAAAAAGCAGGAAAAAACTGCAGAAGACACTAGCGGGAAAACATCAGGCAAGCCCCTGGTAATTGTTGCAGAAGACGATGATTCAAACTATTACTATATTGAGGTGCTTCTACAGCGCGCCAACATTGAAGTTTTACGGGCTAAAGATGGCAATGAAGCGGTGGAGTTATGCCGCGTTCACAAAAATGCACATCTGGTTCTAATGGATGTTAAAATGCCCGTGATGAACGGATTTGAAGCAACAAAGCAAATCAAATCTTTCAGGGCAGACTTGCCTGTAATTGGGGTAACAGCCTATGCATTGAGTGGTGATGAAAACCGGGTACTTGATGCGGGATTTGATGATTACCTTTCGAAACCTATGAAAAAAAGCCTGCTCATGATGACATTGAACAAATATGGGATAAACACGTGAAGGTAGGCTGTATGATTCACAAAAATGACGCTAAGAAGGTTTAAAAGTAGAGTGTTTATAAGTTTAGGATGTTTAGAGTGCTTAGAGTTTAGAATGTTTAGAGAGTTTATGGATTAGGATATTTAGAGTTTAATAAGTGAGCCTGTAATGGGTCGGATTACTATCTTACTTTGCGATCGCAAAAAGAAACAACAACTTATAAAATAATAAAGTAGGATGACTATAAATGATAGCGGGCAAAAATCAATCGTTTTGATAGCTGAGGATGAAGAAATCAGTTTTTTATACCTCAGCAGCATTCTGAAAAAAGAACCTATTGATGTTTTACGGGCCAACAACGGACAGGAAGCCGTGGATATTTGCAGGGCAAACAATGATATTGATCTGGTGCTTATGGACATAAACATGCCTGTGATGGATGGTTTTGAAGCTACGTCGCAGATTAAAACCTTTCGCAAGGAATTGCCTGTAATTGCGGTAACAGCTTATGCATTTCAGAATACCGAGCAAAAGGCAAAATACTTCGGCTGCAATGATTACCTCCCAAAACCGGTAAAGAAAGATGTCCTCATCGCAACCATTCAAAAATATATCAAACCGAACAACCATTCATTAAAATCTGACACTGAGTAAAAATTTCGAGTCATGCAACCCATATCAGTAATGAAAATAAATAAGTTCAATCTTTCTTTTCCTGATACGCTGGAAAAGAAATACAGGGCTTACTATTTTCGTGAATCGCTGAAATTTATGCGCATAGCTATTGTTTGTGTCGCAGTGGTGTATAGCCTTTTTGTTTTCCTGGATGCAGCATTAGTTCCCTACCAGCAACAAAACTTTTTATTTATCAGGTTTGGAGCAATATTGCCATTTTTAGCTATTGTTCTCATACTATCATTTCTCAATTTCTTTGAAAAAATCTGGCAATGGGTCCTCTTTGCCACGTATATAGTCATGGGGGCCGGAATCGTTGCAATGATCAAACTCGTTCCTGAAAACCTGACTTACTATCCGGGTTTGATGCTGGTTTACATGGCCGGTTATTTCTTTCTCCGTTTGCGTTTTGTTCAAGCCTCGATTGCGGGATGGATCATTATGTTGCTATTCAATGGGATAATTTGGGGTTTCACCGAAGTGCCTCAAGCCGTGATAATGGCATTTAACTTCTTCTTCATTTCGGCGAACCTGATAGGCATGATGGCTGCTTACTATATCGAATTCAATAAACGAAAAAGTTTCTTTTTGAGTTTTCAGCTCGATAGAAAAAAACTTGAACTTGAGCAGTCGAATAAAAACCTCGAACATGAAGTAGCAAAACGCACGTGTGAGTTGGCATCGAGCGAAGAAAGATTCCGGACAGTTTTCGACCATTCCGGAGTTGGCATAGCTATTCTTAATGCAGATGGGATTATCCTTCATACGAACCACGCACTTTGTAATTTTCTGGGTTACAATCAGGAAGATATTCTTGGAGATAGCATTCCACTGATATCGCACCCTGAGGATTTAAATACCGACAGGCAATTATTCGCAGAACTTGTAGATGGCAAACGGCTCAAATACGAAATGGACAAACGCTACATCCATAAGCATGGCCATATCATCTGGGGATGTCTGAGTGTAACAAAAGTAACAGAGAACCATGACGGACAGCCATTGTTTATTTCAATGGTAGCTGATATCAACGCCCAGAAGCAAAATGAAAATGCTCTCCAGCATGAACGGATTTATTATGAGCATCTATTTGAAAGTGCACCTGTTGGGATAGTTTTGCTTAGCAATGAGGATGTGATCCTTGACTGTAATAAGGATTTTACGAGCCTGTTCCAGTATACAAAAGAGGATGTTCAAGGCAAACCAATCAATTCGTTGATTGTACCGGAACAACTGAAACAAGAAGCTTCCGGAATTTCATTCAGCATTGCCCATGGAAAGGAAATTTACTCTGAATCCACCCGAAAGCGGAAAGATGGCTCACTGGTGGATGTTGCAATTACCGGTAAACCTGTATTTGTAAACTCAGGGCAAGAAGCCATTTACGGAATTTACCAGGATATCAGCGAAAGGAAAAAAACTGAACTTGAATTGAATCGCAGGATGGCTTTCCAGGAATATGCAGTAAAAGTTTCTACGCGCTTTGCATCCACACTGAATCTCGATACAGATATCATTGATACATTAGCTGAAATTGGATCACTAAGTCAGGCTGACAGGTCATATTTGTTTCTAATCAGAAAAGACGAACAGCTGGTGGATAATACCCATGAATGGTGCGCCCCAGGAATTGAACCCCAGATAGAAAACCTTATTGGGATTCCAATAAGCCTGATGCCCTGGTGGATGGAAAAGCTTTATGCTGATGAAACAATAATGATTGAAGATGTAGGTAACCTGCCAGCCGGGGCCGAAGCGGAAAAGCAACTCCTCGAACAGCAGGATATCAAATCGGTACTCGTACTTCCTGTAAATGTTGAAGGCAAACTGAAAGGGTTTATAGGATTTGATTTTGTGAAAAAACACATGTCCTGGTCAGATAGCGACCTGGCAATTCTTAAGATAACTGCCGAAGTTATGGGTCATGCACTTGGACGTACACAATTCAGGCAAGCGTTGTTGTATGAAAGGGATTTGCTTCAGGCTCTGATGGATAATATTCCTGACACCATCTATTTCAAGGACATCGAAAGCAGGTTCACTAGGATCAACAAAGCACAGGCAAAAGTACTTGGTGTAAGCTCCACCGACGATGCAATCGGCAAAACCGATTTTGACTTTTTCAACACTGAACATGCGCAAATCACGTATGACGATGAGCAGAAGGTTTTGCGAAAAGGTGAAGCCGTTATAGGCAAACTGGAATATTTTAAAACCGGTGGAAAGTGGCGCTGGATGTCGGCTACCAAGGTCCCAATACGCGATGAACAGGGCAATGTTGTTGGCTTAGTGGGTGTTTCGCATGATGTTACTGAACAAAAGATTATTGAAGATAAGCTTAGGTCACGAGAGCAGTTTCTCTCCCATTTGAACGAGATCACCAATTTATCGCTAAAAACGCTGGGTTCGCAAGACCTTTTCAATTTGCTTGCCATCCACATGCATTCACTATTGTCTTCCGATATTAGTTTCATTACTTTGTGGGATAGTGAAACAAACAAAATTGTTCCGGTTGCCGGCTCTGGCATAGATGAAAATAGCTTAAGAGGTTTTCGATATGGCACCGACCAAATAACAATGACCGAATCAGTGTTGAAAACAGGGAAAGTACTTGTAGCAGGAGATGTTCTCAACTCTCCGTATATTAGTCCCAGTGTTGCTGCACAATTTCCTTCAAAGTCGCTTCTCGGTCTGCCTTTAATTGCCTATGGGAAAAAAATGGGTGCTGTACTGATAGGATTTAGTAAAACTCATCATTTCACTGAAGAAGAAATAGAACTCGGAACCATGGCTGCCTACCAGATCGCTTTGGTTGTAGCAAGAACCAGAATGCTTGAACAATTGGTTTCAAACGAAAAGGAACTGCGGAAGCTGAATGCTGAAAAAGATAAGCTCTTCACTGTTATTGCACATGATCTGCGAAGTCCATTTACCTCATTCCTGGGCCTCACCGAACTCATGACCGACGAAACCATTGAACTGAGCATGGATGAAATGCGGGAATTTGCACAATCCATACAAAAGGCAGCAAACGGACTTTATCAGCTTCTTGAGAATTTGCTTGAATGGTCGCGAACCCAAAGTGGGTCTAGCGAGTTCAAACCACAATTGATGCGTGCGAATACAATCATCCGGGAGAGTCTTGGATTTTTAAAGGCGGCGGCAGACAGAAAACAAATTGAGATCATCAACCGGGTTCCGGAAGATCTCATCATTCATGGTGATCAAAAAATGCTGCGGTCAATTACCGGAAACCTTATAAGCAACGCTATCAAGTTTACGGGTCGTTGTGGAAAAGTTGAAATATTGGCAAATTCACATAATGGAAATCATGTTCAATTTGAAATTAAGGATAATGGCATCGGCATGAACAAGGACATTATCTGCAAGCTGTTCAGGATTGATATGAAGGTGTCTTCACAAGGCACGGAGGGCGAACCCAGTTCAGGCCTCGGACTGATCCTTTGTAAGGAATTTATTGAGAAACATGGTGGCAAGATCTGGGTAGAAAGCAACTTAGATGTAGGCACCTCATTTTTCTTCACGCTGCCAAAGCAGCTTGAGGAGGCTTCGCTCTCCTAAAACGGGCTGATAAACTCGCTGAACAGAGGTGCGAACTTGTCTTTTTCTGAAAGCAAAGGCGTTTCTATTCCCCAGTTGATAGCAAGCAAAGGATCGTTCCATCGGATTGCCATCTCAGCCTCCCGGTTGTAGACCTGTGTGCATTTATAGGCAAAGATCGTATTGTCCTCAAGGGTCAGAAAACCATGGGCAAATCCTGCTGGAACCCAAAAAGACAGCTTGTTGGTTTCAGAAAGAATGGTGGAAACGCATTTTCCGTAATAAGGTGAGTTAGGCCTGACATCCACAACAACATCAAGAACGGAGCCTTTGATAACCCTGATCAGTTTGCCCTGGGCATAAGGTGGTTTTTGAAGATGCAATCCGCGCAACACATTTTTCTGCGATTTGGATTCATTATCCTGCACAAACTCCTCGTGGATGCCAATTTCCCTGAACATATCCCTTTGATAGGATTCATAAAAATATCCACGCTCATCAGCAAAAACTTGTGGCTTAATGATCAGCACATCAGGAATTTCGGTGTAGGTTACTTTCATGCAGGCGGGTTAGTTCAAGGTCACGGGTTCAAGGTTCAAAGTTCGGCGTTCAGCCTTTCGGGTTTTGGGTTGTTTGATTTGGATCATACCATTGTCATTCGGTTGTCATACAGTTGTTGCGGGTAGCGGGTTACTAGGTTTCTGGCAACTCGGCTCCTCGTCCCTTGTCCCCTTTTCTATTTCTCAGTCACTCAGTCTTATTTTCTCAAATACTCAATTTCTCCATTTCTCCAAGTCTCCCCTTCTCCCACTCTCATCTAATTCTCCCTCAGCACAAATTCATCATACTCAATCTCGAAGCGGAGCTTGTGTTTTGATTCTTCAACGGCCAGTGATTGGAAAAGTGAACTGAGTTCAGAATTGGTAGTGCGTTCGGCAAGTTTGGTGTAAAGCTTGAAGGCGGCTTTTTCACGTTTCATGGCCAGTACAAGCGCTTCTTCGTAACTCATGTTTGGTTCAGGAGTGGTTCTGACCACAAAGTCAGAGATTTTTAAATCGGCCACCTGCTCGCTTGAAGCTTCCATGATGCCGGTTTCTTTGATTGTTGAAAGGCGGGCTTTATGGCCCATTTCCTCCTTCGCAAACTGAATGAAGGTTGCTTTCATTTCCTGATTGGCAGCGTTGGTTGAAAGCGCTGTATAAAAGTCAACAGCGTTTTGCTCCTGTTGGATCGCAAAATCAAGTATCTCGTTTACTGAACCGAACTTTTCCATAGGTCGTTTGTAAATTGGTTAAACATTAGGTAAAGAAAGTCCAAAAGTAAAGAAAAAGTAGATAACCTGTATTATTCATATTCCTTCATGATAATCCGCTAAGGCTTTCATAATAAGCCACTCAGTGGAAGAAGATATAATGTTGTTTAATGCAATCATCATTCTCGTTTAAATCAATCTTTGCGCCATTGCGTCCTGGCGGTGTGAATTATTCAGGTTAGATCCTCTGGCGTTTCTTATGTTTGCACCCGCAAAGACTTTCACTGAAACTACATGAAGCGAGCCTTTTTCCGACGCCACAAACAAATCCTGGTTCTTACCCGGATGCTGGCTTTGTTGATAATACTAATCACGACCCAAAACATCTGCGCCCAGGAAACCGGTAAACGAATGCTTAGTGATGAAGGCTTTTACACCTCGCTTGGTTTAATCCAGAAGTTCAGGTTCGTAGAAGCTGAAAAAATGATCGAAACGTTTAAAGGAAATCCTATTGAAAAACAACTCGCCTCCATGAACCTACTCTGGTGGCAAGGACTGCTAAGCGGCCCAAACAATATTTTTCTCAATGAACTAAAAGTGATGACAAACCAATGCGCTTCAACATCTGATAACTTTTCAGATACCGGCACATCTGACAATGTGTTGCAGCTCAGCTGTGGCATTTTTCAGATTCGCCTGGCAGGGATCGAAGGCAACAGGGTCTCAGGTTTAAAAACCATTCACTCAATTTCACCCTTTCTCAAAGAAGTACTGGCAAATGCTACATTAAATGAAGAATATGCCCTACTTGCAGGTGTATATAACTATGCTGCCGGCAGCCTGAAAAGTCAGTATTATATCTTGAGGCCATTTTTTATGCTCATGCCATCTGCAAATCCGGAACAGGGCAAGGAAGCGCTGATAAAACTAACTAAGTCAGGAAATCAGGCAATGGCAACGGAAGCTGCCTACTTTCTTTATAAAATTGAGAAGGAGATAAATGAAGACCTGACTGCCGCCAGTTCTTACCTTCAGCATCTTATTAAGAATAATCCAGGAAATATAATCTACCAAATCGAGTGGATAAATTTACTCGATTCCCAGGGATTGGGTTCGCAGAAAGCCAGGAATGAACTAAGGCAAATGATTGCCGTTTCGAACCTGATGCCTGAACAAAAAACATATCTCATCGGTCAATTGGATCGCGAAACCGAATAAGCTACTAATTTCTCCGTTCCAGAGAAATGCCTTTCAGGGAAAAGTTGGCATCCCGCCCGGCTAAACGCAGTTCGGACGGGTTGGCAGACTGCAGCCCGCCCGGATGAATCCATTCGGACGGGTTGGCAAAAACCCCATACTGCATCACTGTATCACCGCAACACTGTATCACAAAAATAGCGATCCCGTAGGTACGGGAGTTAGTTTCGAACCCTAAGCATTTACTCTTCATTATACAGCTCAATAATCCCCAATGTTCTATCAAGCAATTGTTCCCTTTTTTCCTGCTTACGGTTAATAGCAATATAGCCGGCCCGTGTAAAACCGCCCATGTAATACCGCTGCATCCAGGAAGCGGTGCTCATGGCAGCATCCATGACAGAATAATTGATGGCTATCACATAAGTAAGGCCAATCAGAAGTCCATTGAGCATGAATGAATTGGCCGCATTGCTGTAATCCCCGGCATAAAGCTGGCCTGCTCCGGGCAAGACAATGCTGAGTATTGTTGCTACAGTTGGATTTGGACGATTCAAGTTTACACTGGAAAATTCCTTTTTTATAGCTTCTTTCGCTTCCGCTTCATCAACCAATTCAAGAAAACTAGCCTGGGCTTCATCCGGCAAACCCTTTTTCATATTGATGATAGCATTGTAAAAATGATAACGCTGCCTGAAATAATCGCTTTCAGAAGTTTGAAAAGCATACAGATACTGCAGGGCAAAATCATATTGCTCAAGCATATAAAAGCAAAGAATGCGGGCAAAAAGGTATTCATTGGCCAGGCTGTCGTTCATGGTTGAATTGGCGGCGAGGTCATAGTAATAAATGCTGTTCCTGTAATCACCGGTTTGAAAATAGCATTGTGCCATTTGCGGGAAGATAGTTCCACGCACGCTGTCATCGGCAAAAAAGGCTACACGGTGATAATGCTTCAGCGCAGACTCATATTGCTGCATAGCAAACATTTCATCAGCAAGCGCCCGGGTCTGATCCAGGTTTTGCCCATACGAAGCGCTGCTGCAAACTAGGCTAACGAATATGATTATAAAAAACTGCCTGAACACGGATATTGATATTGTTTCTTTTTTCTGTATTGTATTTGTTCGCCGATTTTACGCTGCCATAAATATTCCCGGCGTAAAAACCAGCGCTGATGGCTCCCATGATCCAGCCGTAGGGACTGCTGATCCCGTATTTTGAGAACCCACGGTATGATTGCCATGCTGTGCTGCCTACGAACACAAAAGTGGTGAGTCCGTCCTGCCACTCACCGGTATAAATCTTTCCGCTGCCGGGAATGATCCCTGATAGGATTCCACTCAAAGCCGGGCTTTTAAGTTTCATGCTCATTGCCTCCGCGGCTATTGAACTGTATGACTTTAAAACCGGTTCTGGTTCCTGGTCTGCCGACCAGATCATTGAAAACGCCTGGGGATAGTCTTGCTCCAACATCAAGGAAGATGCTTCAAAGAACAGTTTTTCCTGAGGCGCAAGCAAAGTATTTTCCCTTGAATTTTGGATCACAAAATTGTAATTACCAGCCAAGATCTGAAGGATGAGATATTCATTGGCTACATTTCCCGAAATCTGCAAAGGCGTGTCCCAGATTAAATCCATGCGTTGCATGGCAAAATCTTCCTGACCCGAATGCCGGTATGATTGTATGAGCCGCAATGCCTGGGTTTCATCTGCCTTGTATTGGAACAAAAGGCGTTCGTACTCGTCGGCGGCAAGTTTATAATTGCCTGATAAAAAAAGATAATTTGCATATTGGGCAGTATGCACGCTATCGAACAGGTTCTGGCTGCTGGCAAATCCCGGGAAAAACAGGATAAGTAAAAGCAATGCCGGCTTACAGCGTATTAAAATGGGCATCGCGTACGGGGTCAATAAGTAAAAGTGTTTTAGGATCAACCTGGTAACTGTGGCGGTTCAGTCCGTGACAGCGGGTCAGGCGATCGAAACTATTCAACATGCCTATAAATAAACCTTGTTTTGTGACAGCCTGAAAAGCATGCTCCGAGCAGGAAGGAGAAAAGTTGCAGGAGTAATAATCCTGCGACGACAGGGTCTTCTTATAAAAGCCGAAAATCAAACTGCTCATACTTCCGCTGTGTTCCTCATGTTCATGCTCATTCGCTGAGGATTTGAGTGCATTGGATTGCGTGGTTCGAACCAGCATCAATTCACTTTTTGTTTGTGCCGTTGATACAAACCAACAACTAACGAGTAGGATGATTATAAAAATCCTCATTGCTTACATTGTTGATTTTGATATTCGATAGATTGATTGTCTGGTAGACTTCCTGCTCATTGATGAAAACAACCTGAATCAGTTCGGTTGGAATCCTTAGTCCGGAAACCAATTGATATTCCCTGAATATCTGCTTACTAAGCACGGTTCCCTCTTCATTTAAAATAACTACTCCATGAAGCAGGTTGTTTTTACTTGAAGTAAGCACGCTGCCTTTAAAAACGAAATTCTCTGGCGGCAGCCATGTTGTTACAACCAAATCTTCCTGTTTTTCAACCTTGCTGACTTTATAATAAGTATCCCGCAGTCCAAAATCGCTGAGTTTACCCTCAAGGCATTTATGGAAAATTGTTGATTCAATAAACGGGTTAAGCTTGTCGGTTCGAACCAGTAAATTATCGCGAAATGTGTAAGCTGCTGTATCCTGGATTACCCAGACCTCATTTTCGGGGAAACGGATATTGTACACCATTTTCTTGTGGGTGCGGTCGTAATAAACCCTGCCAAGAATCAACTGACCTTTTTCGTCGGTTGGTTTGGTTTTCATCGAAACATCCGCTTCGATACGAAAATAAGACTGCCCATAAGATGCATAGGCAAAAAGCGCTAGGCAAATTATGGGCAGCAGTTTGCGAAAATTCACAATAAAAATGTTTCTGTAAGTCTAAGTATCGTTAAATAACGCTCGTACTGAAAACAGCAAAATTGAGCACTGTCCAAACTACGGCTGAAATTATGCAACCCCAGAATGCTTTCTTGGTTTCACCCTTGCTTTCAGTAAGAATGTAAACAAATGCAACTCCGAGTATTCCGAAACAGAAACCCCAAACCATACTGGGAATACCCAGTGGCGGGCCATCACCATCAGCAGCGATGCTTGTTGCACCGTAGGAAGGAACGAGCGCCCTGACTGCAAGGCTGTTGTTTTCAGCATACATTTGCGATAGTGTTGCATTGCTGCTGTTCACATAGGCTTCAACTGCGTTGAGGTCAGCCAACTCAGTGGCAATTTTTTGTTCGTCGAGCCGAAATACATCGGCGGTACCAGCTGCATTTGCAAAGCAAACAACAGCGATCAATGTAAAGGATAGTAAGGCTTTTCTCATAGTGATATGTTTTGGTTAGAAGGCAAAAATAATAATTCTTTTAAGCTCACCAACTATTTTAGAAAAAAGATATGGCAAACTTAATAACTTACATAGATTAAGCTTTTCGGGAGCGGAATTGCTGTTGACATGGAAGAAGATCGTTGAAAATTATTTGAAAACAAACACTTTGCACTCAGGAAGCATGAAGAGGAACAACTTGTCAAACTTTGTTTCAAAATTCCATTCGTGGATGGATTGTGGCAGCCTGGAACCTTCCCAATTTGATGATTTGGTGGTAATTATCAACCAGTAAGCATCCGACATTTGCTTGCGATAAAGCGAGAGTTTTTGTTCTTTGCGCTCTATGGTTGATTCCAGAAACTTCCCGGTGATGAACTGTGTGGTTTCAGCGCCGGAGATACTCTTGCTTAAAGAATTATTTGTTTCGCTGCTGTTGAAATGTTTGCCGGAAGTTGGCGTGTCTATTCTTGTGATCTCAATGCCAATGGAGTTTTTACGGCTGGTTTTAAGGATAAAATCAGGAGATTCGGTTTTTATAAGCCTGCCCTTCGGAAAAGCAGGCCATGATTTCCGGAACAGTTGCAGTATTTCCCGCTCATCATCAAATTGATTTTCCATAAGCTTATCATGGTGGCTCACAAAAATAAGTATTTCAGGCGGGTTGGTTTATTTCGGGTCGTAAAAAAGTGGCTGTCTCAAAACGTAAAATCTTGTCATCCTGAACGAAGTGAAGGAACTCTATTTGTATGTATACTAAATTCTGATCCGCCACGGCGGATCAGAATGACAAAAAACAATACTCAGGGACTTTGAGACAGCCTCTTATAAAAAATACGAAAAAGAAACCTATTGCTTCTTCAGCAGGTCCCTGATTTCAGTAAGCAATTCCTCTTCTTTTGTTGGTAGCGTAGGGGATTCAGGGAGGACTTCTTCTTTCTTCTTGGTGGCACTTATGGCTTTAATCATCATAAAGATGGCAAAAGCGACGATAACGAAGTCAACTACATTCTGTAAAAACACGCCATAAGTTATGGTCACGGCCTCGGCATCAGCAGTTGCCTCTTTAAGCACTAGCACCAGATCAGTAAATTCCACACCACCCAACAGCATTCCTATTGGTGGCATAAGAATATCACTTACAAAAGAGGCGACGATTTTACCGAAAGCGCCGCCAATAATTACCGCAACAGCGAGGTCAACTACGTTGCCGCGCATTGCAAATGCTTTAAATTCTTTAATCATGCTCATAATTTTTGTTTTTTGATTTGGTTGTTAATACTTGAAATTATTTGTGATGGTTGCTCTCTATTATCCGTCAGACCGCTTGGAACGGTCGGACGAGAATTTGCTCAAACTAAAACTTATACGACAATCCCACACCCAACAATTGCTTGAACTGTACCTTGGATTCTCCGCCGGTGCCATCTTCATTTACGTTGAAAAGGATATCGGCATCGTAAATGAGGTGTGTAGCAAAGCTAATAGTAATAAACCTTCCGGCTTTCACTAAAAGCAGGGTCTCCCAGTTTACGTCAATATTCTGGGGTTCATCGAGATAATTAGAGAAAAAATCGGCTTTGGTTTGAAACGTAATGTTTTCAGTAATATCCCTTTTATACAAAGCCCGGATATAACCGCCGAATTCGGTACGTGATTTTTTACCGGGGTCAACTCCAAAAGAACCCAGGTCAGCCAAAGCCTGGTCGTTTACAAATGTGATTTTGCCGGTAAGAGGCGCCAGGAACATTGTGAAATTTTCGTTGGGAACATAATCCATACCCAAGGCGCCCAGAAGATAGCCAGGTGCAAGAAATTTCGAAATGATAACAGAATCGTTTGGATAATTGTATCCCGGAGTCATTTGAGTTTTAAAGTTCAACAAGCCGGCATAAAACCAATGCTCTGTGGCTTTCAATCCAACCTTTGAGAGCAAATCAATTTTATCGTCGGTCTTAATTACCTGGTCCTTTCCCTGCTTCATCAGGCCGTAGCCAAGATCGAGAGAAGTGTTCCAGATCAGCGATTCTTTTTTATAATCGGCAAATAAGTTAAAAAGGCTGTTCCCTGATAAAGAATTCTGCCCACCGGCTGCCCAATTGGTCAACGAAACCTGGTTAAAGCCGACTGAAAACAGTCCACCTTTCTGCCAGCCATCAGGCAATTCTTCTTTCACATTTTTCAGGGCTGCCTCAGCATCAGTAACCTGAGCATAGTTAAATGAAGCAGTAAACAATGCAATGACGAGGATGAATAAAGGTTTTTTCATGGTGTAGGAATTTAGTTAAATAATTAGTTCTTAATATTTTAAAAAACAATGATCACAATTTGAAATAATAACGCAATGTATAACAACTGCTAGGTATTTGCAAGCATCTGGCAAACTTTTAGAAACGTAACATTTGAACGAATGTTCAACGAAGATTTTTAAGATTGCGACTGATACAGCATCATACCGGTGTTAAAGCCAGAAGATATGCTCAATATAAACTGTCAGGTTCAATATCCTTCATGCGCAGTTCTACTGATGATCTCATTCTGCAGCGATTCGCCCAAATCGTTAAAATAATCTGAATAGCCTGCTACCCTTACGATCAGATCGCGGTGCTTTTCAGGATATTTCTGGGCATCTCTCAGGGTTTCGGCATCCACCACATTAAACTGGATATGGTGGCCGTCGAGGCGAAACCAGGTTCGAACCAACGCACAGAGTTTATTAATGGCTTCATCGGAACCGAAAAACGAGGGCGAAAACTTTTGGTTCAGCAAGGTGCCACCGGTTTTGATATGATCAATCTTTGCTGCCGATTGCAGAACCGCTACCGGGCCTTTTTGGTCCGCACCCTGAACGGGACTGATGCCTTCGCTGAGCGGCTCTCCGGCAAGCCTTCCATCAGGCATTGCCCCTATCACACTTCCAAAATATACATGACTGGTGGTAGGCAACATGTTAATACGGAATTTCCCGCCCCGCCACGATGGCCTTCCATCAACAGCCTTGTATAAACTATTGAAGACCCGCACAGCATGTATATCAGCGAGATCATCGTTATTGCCCCATTTTGGTGTTTCATAAACCAATTTGTAACGCAGGTCATCAAAGCCTGAGAAATTTAACCGCATCGCATCAAGCAAATCCTTCATGCTCATTTGCTTCTCTTTGTAAACCCATTTCTGGATCGCACTCAGGTTATCGGTGATGCTTCCGAGGCCAACTCCTTGAATATAGCTTGAGTTGTAGCGCGCTCCTCCTGCATTATAGTCCTTGCCATTGGCAATGCAATCCTCAATTAGCAGCGACATGAACGGAACAGGCATGTGTTCGGCAAACAACTTTTCGATGCGGTTATTTCCCTCAATTTTGATGTCAATAAAATAATTGAGTTGCTTTTCGAACGCCAGGAACAAATCTTCAAAGTCTTTAAAATTTCCAGCTTCGCCGGTCTGTAGTCCGGTATGTTTTCCACTCTTCGGTTCGAACCCATTGTGGAGCGTAATTTCCAATACTTTGTTCAGGTTGAAATATCCGGAAAGTGTGTACGCCTCAGTGCCAAAAGCCCCGGTTTCAACACAGCCACTGGCGCCACCGTTTCGTGCATCCACCAATAATTTTCCCTGGCTCAGCAACTGCTGAACAATGGCATCGGTATTAAAAAACGATGGTTGACCGAAACCTGTTTTGATAATTTGAAGCGCCCGTTTCACGAAGCTATCGGGGTTCTTTTTGCTGATCTGAACCATGCTGCTGGGTTGCAGCAGGCGCATTTCTTCAATCACATCAAGGATGAGATAGGTAAGTTCGTTCACCGCGTCCGAACCGTCCTCTTTCACGCCGCCCAGGTTGATGAGCGCGAAATCGGTGTAGGTATTGCTTTCAAGTGCAGTCACACCCATTTTAGGCGGCGATGGATGGTTGTTGAATTTGATCCAGAAAACCTGCAATAATTCCCTTGCTTTTTCCTGATCCAGCGATCCATCTTCCAAATCCTTGCGGTAGAAAGGAAAAAGGTGCTGATCCAGCCGTCCGGGATTAAACGAATCCCAGGGATTTAATTCTGTGATCACACCAACGTGGATATACCAGTAGTGCTGCAGCGCTTCATGAAAAGTCTGCGGGGCGTTTTCAGGAACGCGCCTGCAAATCCTTATCATTTCAAGCAATTCGTTTTGGCGGGTTTCATCTATTTCATCTAAAACCATTTTTTGCAATGCCTCAGCATGGCGGTTCGCAAAGGCAACAATGGCATCAGCAACCATTTCCATTGCATGAAGTTCATGCTGTTTTGCCAATGCTTCCGGATCGTTAATAAAATCAAGTTTTGCCAATGCTAAAGCAATTTCCTCTTTCAGATCCTTCATGCCTTTGCCGAACAGTTTTTTGCCGGCTACCGTATGGCCCGGGGCACGTTGCTCCTGGAACTCAGTAAAAACGCCTGCTGCATAGGCATCTTTCCATTCCGGCGACATAGCAGTGAAAACCCGGTCGCGTTGGGTTTTGCTTTTCCAGAAAGGAATGATGACATCACGGTAAGCAATTCGCGTTTCCTCATCAACCCTGAAAGAGACTTTCGGACGCTTATGAAGAATATCGAGGTCTTCCAGCGAATGCAGGGAAATTTCAGGATATGTAGGCGCAGCTTTTGGAGCTGGCCCACGCTCACCCACGATGAGTTCATCAGGCAGAATGCAGATGCTTTTATTTTCCATGATATGCCTGAAAGCCATTGCTCTTTGCAATGGCACAGGAACTTCCTGACCTGCAATGGATTTATAAAATGCTGTGATCAGCAATGCCCGCTCAACGGAAAGCGTGTTAACAGCTTCGAGGCTTTGGTTTCTGAGGTTTGTTATTCTGGAATTCATTTGAATTTCGGATTTACGATTTACGATTTCAGATTTAATTCAAGATTTCAAATTTGAGATTCAAGATTTTGCGGACTTTGATCACTCATTCAGGGAATATTGAATATGGAATTTTGAATATGGAAAATTATGCCCCAATTGTAACTGTCTGTACCGAGTTCATAAAATACTCCTTAATTTCCTGCGCTTTAAACTGATCGTAGCCGTTTTCAGTTTGCTGCCAGCATGTTTTGCCCATTCGCTCGTATTTGCTTTTGGCAATGGCATGGAAAGGCAACAGATCAATGCGCTGGATTCCTTGTGTTTGCTCAATGATATATTTTAATCCTGAAAGGTTTTCCTCTGTATCGGTAATACCCGGGATCAACGGAATGCGGATAATGATGGGCTTGCCAGATGCACTGATCTTATTAAGATTTTCAAGAATGGGCCGGTTGCTTACTCCTGTGAATTGTTTATGGGCTTCATCATCGGCAAGCTTGAGGTCGTAAAGAAACAAATCAGTGAGGGGCAACACCTTGTCAATAACTTCAGGTTCGGCATAACCACAGGTATCAAGTGCGGTATGAATCCCATTTTTACGGCTTGCAGTAAGCAAAGCCGTTGTAAACTCCGGCTGCATCAATGGTTCTCCACCCGAAAAGGTCACACCACCACCGGATTCCTCGAAAAAAGGAATGTCTTTTTCAATGCTTTGCATCACTCCTTCAACGCTCATCAGCTTGCCCACTTCTTCAGTCCGGGTAAAAGTCTGACCGCCAAGTTTCTTGTGGCTCGTCATGGTTTCAGTGATATTTTCCTGGCTCTCGGGGTTATGGCACCAGGCGCATCGCAAAGGACAACCTTTCAGAAAAACCGTTTGGCGGATTCCGGGTCCATCGTGGATGGAGAAGCTGCGGATGTCGAAAATTATACCTTGCACGGCGATTGCAATTTGATTTTAGAACAAGGAACAACGATTTTTGATTTGCGAAGTTTGGCTCAGGCAATAGCTAAAAAATAAACAAAAAATAATAGGAAGCCTACAGGCAGGCGTAAATCATAAAATCCAGCAGGAGAATAGGCCTTTGCCGTTGTTGTGATAGAGGGTGGAAATGATGAGGTGTTTCATTTTGCGAATGATTGATACAAAGATATAAAAGTTTAGTTTTGTCCGTTTATTTTACTAACCGAAATAATTCACACCGCCAGGACGCTCCCGATAGCTATCGGGAGACGCAAAGATTTGGTTTAAAAGAAATAAGAGAGCAGTGACTGCAACAACATCATTCTCTCTAAAAATGTCATACCTTGTCATCCTGAACGAAGTGAAGGATCTCTTCCAAGCTTCAAAACCAGTTCCTTCGTTACACTCAGGATGATAATTAATCATAAACCTACAATTTTTAGATTGGCGTTGATTCGGGAACTGCAACACTGTATTACTGTTTAACTGTATCACTGCATCATAAAAAAAAATGGAATACATTCTCATCGCCCTCGTTGCCTTTGGCGCTGCCATGCTGACCTTCTTTTCGGGTTTCGGACTTGGAACCATACTCTTACCGGTATTTGCCATCTTCTTTCCAGTGGAGATTGCCATTGCCATGACAGCCATAGTGCACCTGATCAACAATCTTTTTAAGATGAGCCTGATCTGGCAAGCCGTCAATCTGAAAGTTGCTGCCCTGTTTGCAATTCCGGCAGCGTTGTTTGCTATTGGCGGCGCTTTGTTGCTGAACTATCTTAGCAGTGATGACGCTTTGTTTACCTATCATCTTGGCAACAAGGAATTTGAAGTCACGCTAATCAAGCTTATTATTGGCTTGCTGCTGATCATTTTTGCCATCATTGAAATTGACAAACGCTTCGATAAGTTGGCCCTGCCCCGCAAATACCTTCCCATCGGAGGGGCTTTGTCTGGTTTCTTCGGAGGTTTGTCGGGGCACCAGGGTGCTCTGCGCTCATTGTTTCTGTTGAGGGCAGGATTAGGCAAAGAGGGCTTTATCGCCACAGGCATTGCCGCTGCCATTGTGATAGATATTTCGAGGCTTAGCATTTACGGAACATCATTTTTCTCAAAACATTTTGCGGCTATCAGCAACGACAACTCAGTCTGGATGGTGGTGGTCGCAACCTTGGCTGCCTTTGCAGGGTCATTTATTGGCAGGAGGATGTTGAAAAAAGTCACCATGCGAACCGTTCAGTTATCCGTTGGGTTTTTGATCCTGGTGATGGGGGTGCTTCTTGGGTCTGGAATCATTTAAATGGCTGGATTTTGAGTTCACTCTGAAAAACCTGATACCTTTTTTACCACACAGCCTCATAGCACACATAGTTTTAAATCAATAGATTATACTGTGCACCCTCTATGCGTACTATGTGTCTATGTGTTTTAAGTCACTTTTTATTGCGTCTTTAAACCTTCGCTGTTAACTGTATTTGATTCTTTCATTGCGCCTTCGCGTCTTCGCGCCTTCGCTGTAGCTGCATTTGATTTCTAGCATGGCAAGCTGTGAATAACTTCCCCGCTCCGTTTCACAACTCCTGCACCAAAACCCCTACTGCTGCGTTTCTTTCCTGTATCTTTGCAGCCCGAAATGGGTTCACACATCATGACTGAAAAATATACTGAAGAAAGCATACGCTCACTCGATTGGAAAGAGCATATCCGCCTGCGCCCGGGCATGTACATCGGCAAACTTGGCGATGGCTCATCGCAGGACGATGGCATTTATGTGTTGCTCAAAGAAGTGGTTGACAACGCCATTGACGAATTTGTAATGGGCCACGGCCGCACCATTGATATCTCTATTAAAGACCAGTTGGTTTCTATCCGCGATTATGGGCGTGGTATGCCGCTTGGCAAACTGATTGACTGCGTTTCAAAAATCAATACCGGCGCCAAATACGATTCAAAGGTTTTCAAGAAAGCCGTAGGTTTGAATGGGGTCGGAGCCAAGGCGGTGAACGCACTTTCCAAGTATTTCAAGGCGCAATCAGTTCGTGAAGGAAGAACCAGAATAGTTGAATACGAAAACGGGAACCTTGTAAAGGATCATCCTGAGCACGACAGCGACGAGCGCAACGGAACCCTCATTGCGTTCACACCCGATGATGGTATTTTCGGTAACTACCACTACCTGAGCGAATATATTGACAAGCAACTCTGGAATTATGTTTATCTGAACCGCGGACTTACGATCCGTTTCAACGGGCAATCGTATTATTCGAAAAACGGCTTGCACGATCTGCTTTCGAATGTAATCAACGGCAGCCACCAGATTTACCCGATCATCCACATCAAGGAAGATGATTTTGAATGTGCCTTCACGCATACGTCTAAACAGTATGGCGAAGAATATTATTCATTTGTGAACGGCCAGCACACCACACAGGGCGGCACGCACCAGCTTGCATTCCGCGAAGCCATCGTAAAAACCATCCGCGAATTTTACAAAAAGGATTTTGATGCTTCGGACATCCGATCCTCCATTGTGGCAGCGCTGAGTATCAAAATTGTTGAACCGGTTTTTGAATCCCAAACCAAAACCAAGCTGGGTTCATCACACATTGAAACCGGCGGACCAACCATTCGTAATTACATAGGCGATATCGTAAAACGCAACCTCGATAATTACCTCCACATCAACACCGATACGACTGAGGCGCTTTACCGTAAGATCCTGCAGTCGGAAAAAGAACGCAAGGAACTGGCGAACATCAAGAAACTTGCAAAAGAGAGCGTTAAAAAAGCCAGCCTGCACAACAAAAAACTCCGCGATTGCCGGGTGCACTACAACAGCAACGACAACCGCCGGCTCGAAACCACTTTGTTTATCACCGAGGGCGATTCGGCCAGCGGTTCGATCACAAAATCGAGAGATGTGAATACCCAGGCCGTTTTCAGCCTGAAAGGCAAGCCGCTGAACTGCTACGGCCTGAGCAAACGCATTGTTTACGAAAACGAGGAATTTAACCTGCTGCAAACAGCGCTCAATATCGAAGAAGACCTTGAAAATTTGCGCTATAATAATATTGTTGTTGCCACCGATGCCGACGTTGACGGCATGCACATCCGCCTGCTGCTGCTCACTTTTTTCCTGCAATTCTATCCCGACCTGGTAAAATCAGGGCATGTTTACATTTTGCAAACTCCGCTGTTCAGGGTCCGGAATAAAAAGAAAACCATTTATTGCTACAGCGACGAAGAGCGGGTTGCAGCGCTCAAAGAACTGGGTCAGAACCCCGAAATCACGCGTTTTAAAGGACTTGGTGAAATCAGTCCCGATGAGTTCAAGCATTTTATCGGGCCCGCCATGCGCCTCGATCCGGTGATCCTGAAAAAATCTTCTGAAATACAGGAAGCGCTTGAATTTTACATGGGCCGCAACACACCCGAAAGACAACAATTTATTATGCTAAACCTGCGCTACGAGGAAGAGCGCGCCTGATTTTTTGCTTTTTCGAGATCAAAATACGCAACTGACGAGCCTACCCAGGTTTTATCCTTGTTATATTTCACCCCGATCAGTTTGCCTTTGCTCATGCGCAGCAGGTGAATCATGGGTTCCGGGCGGGGCTCATCTTCCTGCCACAGGTAAAGCGACCTGAATTCAATTTTGGCTTTCTCGCCGTCGCCCACAGTAGTTTCAATAAGCGGTGCATAATTCACTTTGCGCTGAAGCATAAAGAGGTGCTGGTCATTTTCGGGAATTGAAGCAATATCTTCCGGGCTTACATCAACCACCACACCACTGCCGCTGAACGAAAAAAGTGGTTTTAAGACATAATTTTCAAGATCCTCAGGCAAAACCTTAAAACTGCTCAATAAACGTGCTTCGGGTATGAATTCGCTGGATGGTAAATAAGGCATCAGGAATTTTGAAATTCTTGCGAACCAATTCGGATGGCCTGCCCATTCCACATCAACATCTTCGGTGAGATTGAATTGCCGTTCAAGGTCGGGGCGCTGTTTGAGTTCGTCAAAGATCACGCGGTTATAAATGCGCCTGATGCGAACCTTCTCCCCGTTTTCGAGATAATATAATTTGCGATCCTCGAGGATGACCTTGCTGAGGCAAAGCACTTTGATGCCAAATTCTTTTTCAGCAACATAAAAATCAATGGAGGTTGACTGCTTTTCAGGTTCAATCTCAAGCAAAACAACATGTTTTGGTTCGTGGCCATTAAAGATGGCTCGCTTCAAGCGGGCAAGATAATAATCCAGTCCTTTATCGGTGAGGAGATATCCATAATTCTCAGGAAGCGGGAAATGCCTTCGCCAGGTTTCCCCAATCTGAACCATATAATTGTAAAGCGAGGGGAAACCTTGCAGTTCAATCAGTTTAGGAACAATGTTGCCATTTTCATCTTCGCAAATCCCAAAATCCATAGCCAGGAACATGGTATGCTGATCCTCGTTCGGAACATTAAATTCATTTTCAATCGCAGGCTGGGTGATGGATTTGATATCGTGGTTCACAAGGAAATCAACTATCGTTTCCGATGCCGTAAGTATATCCCCAACAAGCCGAGGCGGAAGAAAAACAGGGGTTTCGGCAAGGCGAAAACCAACCTTCCAATTGTAATCCGTATGCATCTCATGCGCGTAAGCATCAAATTTTGCCTGGCTGAACCAGTTGTTGAACTGCCTTCGTAATTCCTTGATCATGCCTGCAATATCATTTTGTATGTGAGCGCAGATTCAAGAAATGAAGGTAAAACGGTGTTGCGTGTAAGAACCAGATGGCCGGGAACATTCAGGTGGGCAATCATGTGCTCAAACTTGTCCTCTCCATATTTCTCAATGATCTGTTCGCGTTTTTCGGGCATCGAAAAGTAATGAAGCATGCCAACAGGATCGGCTTCGGGGTGGAATTGGGTTCCGAAAATATAGTCGGAAAATCTGACGGCCATCACCGCTCTTTCGAGAGGAACAAGAGGCCGGATTTTTTCGCGGCAAAGCAGTTTAGCTCCAAACTCTTCCATTTTTTCAAAGTCAACTTTGGTGACCTGGTAATCGCGGTGATCCGCTGCCCAAAATGGATCAGGAAGATTATTGAAAAAAGGTTCTTCCTTTCCAAAGGAAGTTTTATGGATCGGAAACACACCAAAGCTTGTTGACTTTCGCAGTCCGACCCTGGCAAGTCCATAATGCCGGCAGAAAACCTGGAATGAGTGGCAAATCAGAAAAAGAGGTTTCTTATTCTCAGCAGCGCTGCGGTTATGGGCTCTAAGTTGCTCCACGAAGTTGAAAAACTTCGCTTCCCAATGAGAGCCTTCGCTGTCCAGCGGACTTCCCGGTCCTCCGGTTGAAAGGTAGGCATCGTACGACAAATCAGGAATTTCCCCTTTGCCGCGGGTATCAAAAATATCGTATGTGAGATCAAGGTTAAAAGACTTCGCGAATTCATGAACGATGGTTTCAATAGAGCGTTTGCCCTGGTTTTCGTGGCCATCGTACATATCAATCATCGCAAAGCGGAAAGAAGTCTGAGTCATAGGTTCAAGGTTCAAGGTTCCGGAAACTGAGCTTGTCGAAGTGGCGTTCGGTGTTCGGCGTTTTGGGTTCAAATTTCCGGGTTCAAAGTTCAATGTTCAAGGATGCAAAGTTAAGCTTTAAATTACTATCTACTGAGACTGCTACTGCTACTGCCACTGCCAATTGCCAACTTTTCAATCAAGTCCCTGCACAGATTCTTCAATGATATAATCAACCACAGCTTCGAGGCTTTTGGTTTTCTCAAATACAGCGAGTTGCTTATCGGCGCCGGTTCCTTCCTTCAGGATCGTATAGATGTAATTAATTTCTTCACGGCTGTCGAGTTCAACCAGTACATCGTCAACAAAATCGAGCAATTCCATGATGAGCACGCGCGTACGTACTTCTTCTTCCTTGCCAAAATCAATCAGCTTTCCATCAATGCCGTAACGCGAAGCCCGCCACTTATTTTCATTGATCAGTGCCCGCTGGTAATTGATGAATGTAACATTTCTTAGGCGAAGTTTATACAGTTTGTAGACCAAAGCCTGGAACAATGCAGCCAGGCAAACGCTTGCTTCAACCCGTGTAGGGATGTCGCAAATTCTGAATTCAATGGTCGGGTAAAAAGGATGCACCCGCAAATCCCACCAGATTTTCTTGGCATTGTCAATACAGCCGGTTTTTACGAGCAATTTTATGTAGCGGGTGTAATCGTCGTAGCTGGTAAAATAATCGGGAATTCCGGTTCGCGGAAAGCGTTCAAAAACTTTTGAGCGGAACGACATATAACCGGTGTTCCGTCCTTCCCAGAAGGGCGAATTGACTGAAAGCGCGTAAATATGCGGCAGGAAATAACGCATGGTATTGGCAATATGCATGGCCATGTTGCGATCGCTAACACCCACATGCACGTGCAAGCCAAAAATAAGATTTGATCTTGCGGCTTCCTGTAGTTCATTCACAATCTGGTCGTAACGTGGATTGGGGGTGATCAGTTGATTGGTAAAATGAGAAAATGGGTGCGAACCCGAAGCGCCCAGCCTGAAACCAAGGCTATGGGCTATTTCCGCAATATTTTTCCGGAGCATACAGATTTCCTTTTTCGCTTCCTTGATATTTTCGCAGATACTGGTACCGGCTTCAACTACTGCCTGATGCATTTCTGCTTTTACCTGATCGTCGAGCAGTTTGGAGGCAATCTCAACGATTTTCTGATCGTGAGAGGTCAGTTCGCGGGTTTCCGGGTCGAGGATCATGTATTCCTCTTCTATTCCAATTGAGAAGTCAGACATAACGTGTTGGTTTAATGGTTTGGCAACAGTTTGATTCTCTGTATTACTTTTTACCGGCTTTGGCTTTCCCGCTTGCAGGCTTTTCTTTTTGCGATCCGTCAGGTGCATGACCATCAACAGCAGCTTTGACGAAGGTTCCCCAGGTGAGGTTCAACACTCCGTCTTTCTGGGCTTTAGCTCGCTCAATCGCATACATTGCGGCGTGCTTTATGACCCAATCAAAGTTTTCCTGTCCTACGGATTTAATATCTGCATCAGGCGCCGGGTTACAAAAATCAATAGCGTAAGGAATGCCATCCCTGACAGCGAATTCAACTGTGTTAAAATCATAGCCGAGGGCATGATTCAATTTCAGTACGTAATTTTCAACCAATTTAATGAGTTTTGCGGATGGCTTTGGCCCGTCAATCACATACCTGAGGTGGAAGGGGTTTCGCGGTTCGTACTGCATAACCTTTACATATTTCCCACCAATGCAATAACACCTGAAATATTCTGTAAACTGAATCTCTTCCTGGATCATCATGACCAACTGCCCGGTTTCGCTTAAGGCCCGGAAAGCTTCTTCTTCATTGTTCACTTTGTAAACACTTTTCCAACCTCCGCCGGCATGGGGTTTCATGTAGGCAGGAAATCCGATGTGGCTAAAAATCTCATTCCAACTAAGCGGAAAGGCCATGTTTCTGAAAGAATTCTCAGAAGTGTCAGTGGGCCGCTCATGCGATGGAAGCAATACCGTTTTCGGAACCGGAACCCCGATTTTGACGGCCAAGGCATTGTTAAAGAATTTCTCATCGGCGCTCCACCAGAATGGGTTGTTGATGACGGCAGTACCTGAAATTGCTGCATTTTTCAAAAAGGCCCGGTAAAAGGGAACATCCTGCGAAATGCGGTCAATGATTACTGCATAACCGCTAGATTCGCCCTGCTTAACCTGGTCAATGCTGACTGCTTCGGCCTGGATGCCTTTGATGTTTTGCCTGTTTACTTCTTCTATGAATGCCTGTGGGAAAGTATTTTCCATCCCGAATAAAATTCCGATTTTCTTCATTGTTTTTGTGGTTTTGGTTTTATGAAGGAATATTCAAAATTAGCGAAATTGCCGGGCAGTAATAGCAGAAAGATAATGAGGGAACATTTCACGCCACACTGGCCAATCGTGGTCCTTACCCGGGCGTACATCCAACCAGTGTTCGATATTCTTGTTTCGCAGTATTTCAGCCATTTGCAGGTTGTCGTCTTTGCAAATATCATGTTCGCCGGTGCCGAGGATCACAAAAAGATCCCAGATGCGCGGATCATTCAGTTGAGGGATAAAATCAACAGGATTGTTGAAATAAATATCATCATTATGAAAGCCATCAGCAAGGTCTTTGATGGTGTAAGCGCCGCCCATGTTAAGCACATAACTTGCAGCATCGGGGTGTTTGAAAGCAAAGTTCATGGCATGGTAAGCGCCAAAGCTACACCCTGCAAATGCTATACGTTGCACAGCGGTTTCATTCCGAACCAGCGGCACCAGCTCTTCAAGCAGGAATTTATCATACCAGATGTGGTTCCTGGCACGATCAAAGGGATGAATGCCTTTGTTGTACCAACTTTGGCGATCCACACTGTCGGGGCAATAAATCTTAATTAATCCCTGCTCAATGAACCAGCGTGCCGATTCTACCAGCTTAAAATCCTTGTTCTCATAATAGGTTCCCATTGAAGTTGGAAAAAGTACAACCGGAAATCCGGCATGGCCAAATGAAAGCGTAGTAATCTCAGCGCCAATATTGTTGGAGAACCATTTATGTGTAGTTTCTTGCATAAAGTCAGTTTTTGCCGGATTTGGATTGGTTAATATTCATTGCATGAAAACAGAGAACATGTTTTGAAATCATTCGCAATAAACAAAAAGAGTGTAATATTGTTCCACGCCTTACAACACAACGGAAAGAAATTGCGCTACACTGAAAAACTCAAAGCTTACTGTAAAAGTAAAGCCCTGGATCGGAGAATCACTTATAAAGTCTTCTACCCGGAAGTTTTGATCGCAGGCAAAACATACCCTTTGCTGATCCTGAACGATGGTCAGGAAAGCGGTTCGATAAAGATCAAAGAAACACTTGAATTATTAACCGGTGAGAACCTGATAGAACCCATCATTGTCGCCGGAGTTTATGCCGGTGAAAGAATGCAGGAATACGGGATTGCGCAACAAGGCGACTATGCGGGGCGGGGTTCCAAGGCTGGATTATACACCCGATTTTTATTGCACGAATTCATTCCACATTTGGGAACCTGGCTACCAGTTTCTGAAAAAAGTTCGCACAATAGCATCGCAGGCTACAGCCTGGGAGCGCTATCAGCTTTTGACATTGCTTGGAACAACTCTGATCATTTTGGAAATGTAGGTTGCTTTTCCGGTAGTTTCTGGTGGCGAACACGAGAGTGGAAAAAAGGGCGGAATGTTGATAGATTCAGAATTGCACATGATATAGTTCGTACAACTGAAAATGCTCCTGCCAGCTTAAAATTTTGGTTTCAAACCGGAACCCTCGATGAAAAAAGCGACCGCAATGGCAACGGTGTTATTGATTCTATTGATGATACACTCGACCTGATCAAAGAGCTGGAGAAACAAAATATCCTGAACGGCGAAAGAATAAAATACCTGGAAATTGAGGGCGGGAAACATCATCCTGAAACCTGGGCTATTGCAATGAAGGATTTTCTGGTGTGGGCTTATGGCAATAAAACACGGAATCAATAAAAATGAATCCGAAAAAAGAAAATGAAATTGCTAAAAAAGAAATAAATACATGTCGCCCGCCGCTGGCGGGCTTAACGGATTTGGGATTATTTTTTTTCTACCAACATTTAGCCCCTGGCGGGGCTATCGGTTTTGAAGATACTGTTTGCTGATCATCATTCGCTACCAATATTTAGCCTCTGGCGAGGCTATCGGCCTTGAGTATACTGTGCGCTAATCAACCAAGGATCAAAGTCCGAAATCCAAAGTTCGATTCAAAATGGCTATCATTTGTAGATTTACGAATCTTAAATCTGGAATTTTGAATTAACAAATCCATTACCCCATTACTCCATCACTCCAATACTCCAAACCGATTAACCAATTGACAAATTAACCCAACACCATTCACTACTCCCCATTCCCCTTCCTTGCCCAAAAAAAGCGATTGTCAGCCGTGGCAACTATTTTATCGTTATCAAGCAGCCAGCGAAATGCCTTTATTACTTTGTCGTCGTTCAGGCCTTTGATGCTGTCAACAATTTCTTCAAGGTTCAAAGCCTTGCCTGTGATGAGGGGTTCAAGTTGTTCAGCCACTTTTTTGAACTCAAAGTCGCTTAGTTCAAGTTTATTGCGCTCAATGCATACATCGCATCTGCCACAACGCTGGCTGCTTTTTTCACCAAAATACTCCAGCAAGAGCTGACTCCGGCATTTATTTGTACCACTCACGTAATTGATCACGCTTTCAACTCGCTTTTCCGCCGATTTCATGCGGTCGTGATAGTGCTGTTTTGATATTTGCAATGAGCTGACATCGAGGCGTTCGGTAAGATAAATAAGCTGCGGTTTGTTTTTTCGGGGCACATAGGTGATAAGTCCGAATTGGTTCAGCACCTGCAAGGTTTTAATAACATCGCTTAACTGCATGGGCATACGACGGGCAATTTCTGCTTCGCTGATGCGCACAAACATCGTGAAAAGTCCACTGTAAGAGCGTAGCAGCAGTTTAATAAACGCATCATATACAGGGTTCTCAACCTGGAAACGATAAAGGTTTTCTTTCTTGGTTTTGATATGCACAAGAGATGGCGCTCCAACATCTTCGCTAAGCATGATGTATCCTTCTTTTTCAAGAAATTTCAACGCATTGAAGGCTATCACCTGGTTTAGTTTGTATTGATTGCAAAATTCTGATAATTCAAAGTCAAATCCCCTGTCTTTGCCACCTCCGGTTGCGAGCTGAAAATAATTACCCAACGAATGATACACTTTCTTTACCACATCAATGGCCGGGTATGAAAGGGCAAGGTTGTGCTTGAGATCAAAAACATCCGAATTTTCATACAGCACAACGGCATAAGATTGAAGGCCATCGCGCCCTCCCCTGCCAGCTTCCTGGAAATACGCTTCAAGGCTATCGGGCAAATCCATGTGAACCACAAAACGCACATTGGGTTTATCAATCCCCATCCCAAAAGCATTGGTTGAGACAACAACCCTCGTTTGGCCATTCATCCAGGCTGTCTGGCGCTTATCCCGGGTGGCAGGATCAAGGCCGGCATGATAAAAGTCGGATGAAATCTTCTGGGTATTCAGAAAATCTGAAATCTCCTTGGTTCGCCGACGATTACGGACATACACAATGCCAGTCCCCTGAATACGGTTGCAGATTTTAAGCAGGCGCCCCAGTTTGTTCTCTTCATTTTGAACCACATAGGTTAGATTGGTTCGCTCAAAGCTTTTCTGAAAAAGATTTTCTTTTGCGAACCCTAATTTTTCCTGGATGTCTTTTACAACATCGGGAGTGGCGGTGGCTGTTAAGGCCAGCACCGGAACATTGGGCAAAAACTCCCTGATGGCGGCAATGCGGAGGTAAGGCGGCCTGAAGTCATATCCCCATTGCGAAATGCAATGTGCCTCATCAACAGCAATGATATTTACATTCAGCCGGTTCAACACCGCGCGGAACTTTTCTGTTTCAAGCCGTTCTGGTGAGAGATACAGGAATTTAACATCGCCAAACATACAATTATCCAACGCGAGTTCGATCTGGTTGCGGTGCATCCCGCTGTAGATTGCTACGGCATTGATATTTTTGCGCTTGAGATTTTCAACCTGGTCCTGCATAAGTGCAATCAAAGGTGTGATCACCAAACACAAGCCTTCTTTTGCCAAGGCAGGAACCTGGAAGCAGATGGATTTACCTCCTCCTGTCGGCAACAATGCAAGCGTATCTTTCCCATCCAGAACAGATTGAATGATCTCTTCCTGCAAAGGCCTGAAAGCTGAATGGCCCCAGTATTTTACTAAAATGTTTTTTAGTGGCATGGGAGGATGAGTGGTTGTTGGTTGCTGGTTAATGGTTACTGGTTGCTGGTTACTCGATTTGGGTCATACAATTGTCATATGGTTGTCATACAGTTGTTCTGGTTGCTGGTTCAAAAATTAAAATTACACAATTCCGGCACATACAAACGTAGACGAGTGCTTTTTGCTATTTTTACCCTTTCACTGAAAGCTGATGAGAATATTCTTAACCGGTTATATGGGTAGCGGGAAATCCACACTTGGCAAGAGACTTGCAAACAAGTTGAAGCTGGATTTCATTGACCTGGATGAATATTTCGAGCAAAAATTCCGTACAAGCATCACTCTATTTTTTGAACGCTACGGCGAAGATTCCTTTCGCAAGCTTGAACACGAAGTGCTGAAGGAAGTAATTGAAAAACACGGCAAAATTGTGATCTCAACAGGTGGAGGCACGCCTTGTTTCTTCAATAATATAGATTTGATGAACCGTAATGGAACTACCGTTTACCTAAAACTTCCGCCGGCAGTACTTGCCAGCCGCCTCAGCAACTCACCTTTCCGTTACCGGAGGCCAAAGCTGAAGGGGCTTGATAAAAAAGAGTTGCTGGAAACGGTAACAAGCCACCTGATCGAAAGAGAAAAATTTTACAATCAGGCAAAAGTGATTATTGATGTGTTTGAGATGAAAACAGATGATATTCTGAGCCAACTGTTGATGCACGAAAATCCTGAGTGATCGTGTATTGCCTATTCAGCTCATTTTTTTATCACATTGTCAAGTTTCTGAGAATCGTTCAAAAAGCCTGATTCCACAGTATTAGTAAGCTGATCCAGACCTTACCGGAGAGCTTTTGTCGGGCTACTTTAGTCTGAAATAATAATCTTATCTGCCTCTATTCCTGCGTTTTTCTTAACCTGGGTTGGATCTCCACAGACTTATTGTTGAGAAAAAGAATTAATCGCAACTGTTGATGAAAGTCTCATATTTTATTAGACGATATAATATCAAATTTCAATTCGAAATGGAAGTATTGTAATGATTAGCAATATAATTACACATTCTTACACGGTTCAAAAAAAATCCAGCTCAGAACAAAAGGATAATTCCCGTGTTTTATTTAGATAGATTCAAAATAACGAGAAAAATCATCACATGTTTAAGAAAACTACTCCTCAAAAAACCGGAGGTTGCGGATTTTACCCATCGCACAATTTGTATTATCTGCTAACCTTCACCCTGGCTATTTTAACAACAAGTGTTAGTGCACAGTGGACAACGCAAAGCCCCGTCCCCACTCACCTCGATATCAGAGGTACTGCTGCGCCCGCAACAGACAGGGTATTCCTAGCAACCGAAGATGATTCATTTGATAATGGCGGTTCCCTGTTTGAATCAAATGATGGTGGGATTACCTGGGTTCAGCTTGATGTTCCTGCAAGTTTAGGTAGCTCTTTCTATGGATTGTTTTTTTATGACAACCTCAACGGTTGGGCTTTTGGCAACGAACAATACCGAACCACCAATGGAGGTACCAACTGGACTCAAATCCCATCCCTGGGATCAACGTATTTCATGGAATTTTATACTGCCTCTTTTGGATTGGCCGCCGGTAATTTCGGACAATATATCAGTTACGATGGTGGAATGAATTGGGTAGTTTCGCCAAATGAAATTCATGCCTTCGACTTTATTAACGGCACAACCGGACTTGGAATATCCAATACCGCCATTTACCGAACCACTGATGGAGGTTCTAACTTTGCCTCCGTATATTCAGGTAATCCTACGGATATTGCATTTCTATCAGACAACATCGCCATTGGAATCGCTGATGACACTTTTATCCGCTCAACCGACGGCGGGCTTAACTGGAGCTCAGTTGATTCAGCCCGTGAGCGCAAGTATCTTGTGGTTGTCTCAGCGGATATTGTCCTGGCATGGGGGCGCAGCGGCAATTATCCTGACTATGACGACAGAATGTTCCGTTCCACGGATGGAGGTCTAACCTGGACTGATCTGGATGAGGTAATTCCTGACGGAGTTTACGCTATCACAGTTTCGGGTTCGCAAAATATAGTAGCTGCAGGACTGGAAGGGAATATGTATTTTTCTTCTGATTCGGGTCTTACCTGGACCCAATCATTTATATCACGTGGCCAAAAGCCTGGATATTTGAGCAGTACCGTTCCGGCCTTCGAATCTTCTCAAGTTGGTTACTTTGGTTATGGCGCCGGGTTCGTAATAAAAACTACTGATGGCGGCGCTTCCTGGTTTCAGATATCAAGTGGAACCGGCGAATCCTTGCAGGATATTGACCGGTTTCCCGATGGTGACATGATCATTGTGGGTGATAATGGAACGCTTTTAAAGGGCGACGGCACCTCGCCATGGATACTGGATGAAGTTTTTACCCCCAATGACCTTGCAGCCGTTCATATCCTTTCTTCTACCGAAGCGGTAGTTTTAGATGAAGAAGGATGGGTTTATAAATCCACAGATGGTGGCGATACCTGGGTGGCTGCTACCACCAAACCTGCATTCCTGGCCAGCGCAAAGGATGTACACTTCTCAACAATGCTTGATGGATGGGTGATTGGCCAAAGTTCTAATACCGGCGCACTCTACCATACAACTGACGGCGGTAATTCATGGATAGCTGTCACTGATTTTCTCGGGTACTATGTTAAAGTGGATGTTGTTGGAACGAACATCTGGGCAGCAAATGTTGGCGGCCGGTATTATAGAAGTCACGATGGAGGAAGCACATGGATACAAGGCGATCTTCCTGCTGACCCGCTCCAGATCAATGATATGGACTTTTACAATGAAAATATTGGGTATGCAGTAGGAATGTGGGGTTATGTTTTCCGTACGAATGATGGCGGCATTACCTGGGATATTTTGACAACCCCGCACAGCAATCATACTTTCACTGATATCTATCTGCTTGGGCCAAATGAATTCTGGCTAAGCACAAGCAATGATGTAGCATATTACACGGCTACCGGAGGTCAGAATTGGGCTGTGATGCAAATTGGATCGGAAGGATTTGAATCATTCTATGCAATTGCGGCAAGCCCGGATGGCGAAGCATGGACAGTGGGTTACCAGGGTTATATTGAATATTTTACCGGTTCGCCACCGCCACCTCTTAATTTACCACCGGTTGCTTCTTTTGAGTTTATCACCACGGGACTTACAGTCGCTTTTGATGAAGCCAGTTACGACCCCGATGGCACAGTTGTTAGCTGGAACTGGAATTTTGGTGATGGCAACAGTTCCTCCGAACAAAACCCCACTCACACATTTGATACAGCGAACACGTATATTGTATATCTTACGGTTACTGACGATGATGGAGAAACCGGGAGCGTCGGGCAAGCAATTGTAGTGCAACCCGGCCCGGGCGGTATATTCGGTGATTTTACTGAAGTTACACCATGGGATTCATTGTTTGTCACTCCACAGGAAGAAGATTTCTGGGTTGTTACTACTGCTCCTGCCGATTACGATAATGATGGCGATCTCGATATTGCTGTGCTTGGATATTATGTGGTTTATAATCAGAGTGTGGAACATAAACTGGTTTTGATCCGTAACGATGGGCCTGCTGGCGCTGCTGAATGGGAATTTTCTTACATTGACGTGCCTCTCGGCGATCTTGCGATAGGTTCATCCGATCTTGCCTGGAGCGATGTGGATGGTGATGGTGATCTCGATTTAGTGGTCGGAACAAACGGAAACACTGTGCTTTACCGCAACGATGCCGGAACATTGGTATTGTCTGACACTGAACTCCCGGGCTACTGGGAGGATAATGATCAAGCCGATTTTGACCTGCGCTCAATTACATGGGCTGATTATGATAATGATGGCGATCTTGATCTACTCATACCTTCAGTATATGATTTTAACACTTTTTCATACCGAACCGCATTGATGCGAAATGATGGCCCGAATGGAACAGCTGGTTGGAATTTCACAGAAATTGACTCGGTTTTTGCTCCTACTGCGCATGCTCAAAGTGCCTGGGCTGACCATGATGGTGATGGTGATCTTGATCTGCTACTCGTTAATATCACACCACTTACCGACGATGGGTTCATTCGGATTTATACGAACCAGGGTAACGGAGTGTTTACAGGCGAGGATATTCTTGGTTCGCTGAGTGTTGAACATGGCGAAGCCCAATGGGGAGATTATGATGGCGATGGTGATCTGGATATCCTGGTTGTAGGAAACATAAAAGAAACCAATGGAACTTACAACATGGTTCTCCGCATCTATAAGAATAATTCCGGAACTTATGAAACAATAGACGTTCTTGAATGCATTTCCTGTGAAGGTTGGTTTGACCTTACGGCCGCCACCTGGGCTGATTATGATTCTGATGGTGACATGGATATTCTTTTGGCCGGAACCTACAACCCTGGCTCTCAGATTGAAGGAAGGACTAAGATTTATATCAATGATAACGGGGTTTTCACGGATTCAGAAAACGATTTGCCTGCGCCACGTTCCAGCGGTTCAACCGGTGGTACTTTTTCATGGTTCGACCTCGACAATGATGGCGATCTGGATTACTTCATTGCAGGCCGATACTTTGTACCCGGCGGAAATGGCCTTGTAGAAGCGCAGATGCATATTTATCGCAATGATGCCGAGAATGTGAACAGTCCGCCAAGTTCACCAACAGGACTGGAAGTAATTCCACAGGGAGAAAATATTATGCTGCTATCGTGGATTGCCGCCACAGATGATCATACCCCCAGCCTGGCGCTTACTTATGATCTCGAACTTTACCACAATAACATGCCTGTAGATTTGCCAAATCGCCTTCCTCAACCTGGAAGTATTAGTGCTGTGACAGAGTGGCTTTTAACCGAACTGCAGGATGGATCTTATGAATGGTCGGTTCGTGCAGTTGACGCGGCGTATTCAGGTAGTACTGTTGCTACCGGACAGTTTAATGTTGGGACAACATTTGTTGAATCATTGAATGCGACGGAGCAGAATTATAATTTGGGTCAGAACCATCCAAATCCCTTTACGAGCGCTACAACCATTGAATACCAGATTCTGCACGATGGCTTTGTTTCATTGATCATTTATAATCTTGTCGGAAAAGAAGTTGCAAGCCTTGTAAACGAATTTCAAACTGCCGGAAAACACTCAATAACAACATCTGATCTCAGGCTTACAGCTGGAATGTATTTCTACACGCTGAAAAGCGGAAGGTTTAATGAAACACGAAAAATGATAGTTCTGGAATGATTGAGCATGAGTTCCCAAAGCTCATTTTTTATACTGATATAAATACCCCTCCCTGTTATTAAAAATCACGGCACAAATCCTTGAAATCAATATACTCATGGAGCTCGCACACTAATAGCTTTTTGGTTCAGAACGATATAATAAAACCATATTAACCTGTAATTTTTAGACTATGAAAACTTTTACATTTTTAGCATCATTTACCCTTGCCGCTACGGTTATGCAAGCACAGGATTACCAGATTGATTTTACTGCTTCGGGTGCGAGCACTTCAGTTGATAGCGTTTATGTTGAGAACCTGACGCAGGGCACAACACTTTCCATCAGCGGTGACGATATTTTAAATCTGGTGAGTGGGTTAGGCATAAACTCTATAACAGCAGATATTGATAACATGAGGCTGTACCCAAACCCTATGATAGAAACAACCAGGCTTGAATATGACAATCTGCATTCCGGGTTGGTTAGAATTGAAATCATTAATGAAACAGGTATTCTAGTCGTCGGTCAGAGCCTTACGCTTCAACGTGGAGTTCAGAAATTCGAAATTAATAATCTGAGTGCTGGCGTATATAGTGTAATGGTAGTCGCTTCGGAACGGAGTTATTCCTCCAAACTCATTGCACTAGGTAATAGTTCCGGGAATCCGGAAATCCGCCATCGGGGAAGCAGTGAAATTTCTCAGAATAAGGACTTAAAAAACACAACCGAGTTGATTCAAATGGCTTACGATGAAGGGGAAATGATTCTGTTTAAAGGTTTTTCAGGCGATCATACAGTTGTGTACACTTTGCTGCCTACGCAAAGCCAGACTGTCAATTTTGAATTCGTGGCATGTACCGATGAAGATGAGAACAATTACTCTGTTGTGACCATCGGAACACAAACCTGGATGGCTAAAAACATGAAAACAACAACATACAATAACGGCAATGGAATACCGCTTGTGACCGATCGTGATGAATGGCGGGATTTAAACACAGCAGCTTACTGCTGGTATGAAAACGACGAAGCTTTCTTTGGAGTTTCCTATGGAGCCTTATACAACTGGTTCGCAGTAAACACTGGCATGCTCTGTCCCACCGGATGGCATGTTCCTACGGATGCTGACTGGACAATATTAACGGATTTTCTTGGTGGTGATGGAATAGCAGGTGGAAAACTGAAAGAAACCGGCATTTTTCATTGGGAAGACCCCAACACAGGGGCAACAAACGAATCAGGTTTCACAGCCTTGCCTGGCGGTATACGAAAAGATAACGGAAACTTTGAGGCTGTAAACGAGGAAGGCAGTTGGTGGTCGGCCAGCCAGAGTGGAGGAGACGATGCCTGGTTCAGGTTATTAGCATCTGAGAACGAGGGAGTGGAACGGGACGATGATGAAAAAATTTCAGGGCTTTCCGTCCGCTGTATAAAAGACTGATGCACTCCTTTTCTAAAACCTAATGTTTTTGCAGCAGCACCACATTCTCAATATGATGTGTGTGCGGGAACATATCAACCGGTTGCACTTTCAGAACCTTGTAATGTGCTGACATCAATGCAATGTCGCGGGCCTGGGTTGCAGGGTTGCAACTGACATAAACAATTTTTGCAGGCATCATTTCCAGCAACATCTTAATTACATTTTCATGCATACCGGCACGGGGCGGGTCGGTAATTATCACATCAGGTGTGCCGTGCTCAGCAACAAAGTCGTTGTTCAGCACCCTGGCCATATCACCGGCAAAGAAGCTGGTATTTGAAATGTTGTTGATCATTGCATTTTCAATGGCATCATTTACAGAAGCTTCAACGTATTCAATGCCAATAACTTTCTTTGCCGAAGCGGCTACAAAATTGGCAATCGTGCCAGCTCCTGTATAAAGATCATACACAATTTCATTTCCTGTTAATGCAGCCATTTCGCGGGCGATGCTGTAAAGCTGATAGGCCTGGCTGCTGTTGGTCTGAAAAAACGAGAGCGGACCAATTCTGAATTGCAGATTTTCCATTTTCTCCGTTATGTAGGGCTTCCCGCGATGGTGAACCGCTACCTGATCGCCCAGACTGTCGTTGAGTTTTGTGTTCACAACATATCCCAGCGATGTGATTTGTGGAAACAGTGAGCCGAGGTGGTCGAGCATGGCAAATATCTTTTCCTTGTCGTTGTGGTTCACAACAAGTATGACCATAAATTCGCCGGTATTCGAATTGCGGATGAGCAGATTGCGGAGAAAGCCTTTCCGGTTCCGGTGGTCGTAAAAATCATAAGTGTTTTCCTGAGCAAAAGCTTTCACGGCCAGCCTTATGCTATTTGAAGGCTCGGGCTGGTGATAGCAAGTGTTGATGTCGAGTATGCGATCGAAAAGGCGGGGAATATGAAAGCCCAGGCCATTCATATCTTGCTGATCCACATCGGGGCCATCCGGGTCAGTAAGCCAACGACGGGTGGAGAAAGTATACTCCAGCTTATTGCGGTAATGTGTTTCATTTTCCGAACCCAGGGTTTGCTCCACTTCAGGGAACTCAAACTTGCCAAT
The DNA here is from genome assembly GCA_014860575.1 of Bacteroidales bacterium. Classification (NCBI taxonomy): domain Bacteria; kingdom Pseudomonadati; phylum Bacteroidota; class Bacteroidia; order Bacteroidales; species Bacteroidales bacterium. Next base: position 99,994 of record JACZJK010000056.1, on the reverse strand, counting down.
TCGCTGGAAGCTGTCAATTACTTGTTGTCTTTTGAAAGCCAACTGATGCCGGTATTCCATATGTTGCCATGAGCATCCGCCACAAAGACCAAAGTGTTCGCAAAATGGCTTGGTTCGCAACGAAGAATATTCATGAAACCTGGTTACCCTTCCTTCATAATATGACTTTTTCTTTTTTACTACCTGAATATCGGCAATATCGCCCGGAGCAGCAAAGGGCACGAACACAACCATACCTCCCACTTTTGCCAGGGCTTTGCCTTCGGCACCTGCACTGACTATTTCTGCCTTCTCAAGCAGCGGTAACTTTCTTCTGGCCATGCTTTTATGATTCTTTCCGTGCTTTTTGTTTGCGTTCAATAAAGTGTTTTGAGTCTCCCCATTCATTGTAACCTATGGTGTCGCCAGCCATCTTTATTCGAATTTCGAGGCAATTGCGGCATTCGTCTGCTTCTTCATCAATGCAGGGTTTGTTTTCGTAGAGTTTGTAGTTTTCACGGTACTTTACGGGAGTGAGGTTGGGCATTATCACATTAGCGCCTGCCATCAGTGCTTTTTCACGGCCTTGTGGATCAATGGCCTGCATGGCTGTGGTGGCAGCAATATTAATGTCTTTCATGATGATGCGAAGCAGGGCCACCATTTTCAGGCTCAGGTTGAAGCGTTCAATCCTGGGCAGAAGCTGATCCTTATATTTATACAATGGCGTGTGCTCATGTTCAATGTAAGGTCCCATGCCTGCCATATCCACATCGAGATCCCGGAAAAAAATCAAATCGTCAGCCAGGTGTTCAACAGTTTGAAAGGGCAAGCCAATCATGACGCCGGTTCCAACCTGGTAGCTGGTCTTACGCAGAAAATGCAGGGCTTCAATTCGTTTGTCGTAGCTGTGAAGCATATTATCGGGATGCAGACGCTTGTAAAGGTCACGGTTAGAAGTTTCGATCCTGAGCAAATAACGATGAGCACCGCATTCGTTCCAATAACGGTAGGTATCTTCAGTTTGCTCACCCAATGAAAGTGTAACCCCCAGTTTCCCATCCGAGAGTTCTTTGATTTTCACAAGCATCTTACCGATTTTACGGATAAAAGACTTGTCGGAGCGCTCGCCGGATTGGATCACCATAGATGCATATTTGTTCTCAAAAGCGAATTTAGCAGTTTCAAGTACTTCTTCTTCACTGAGTTCGTAACGATGTAGCTTATGATTCCCTGCCCTCACACCACAATAAAAACAATTTTTCTTGCAACGGTTCGAATATTCTACCAGCCCTCGGTAATACACTTTGCGCCCAACATACGCAGCTTTCACATCAGCAGCTTTCTGGTAAATCAGTTTTCGATCCTGCTCGCCGGTGTTCAAAAGCTCGGCAAGATCATCTTTTTCGAGAAAGTCCTTATTGAGTAATTCCTGAATCATATGTTTTTTCGAAATTGGCTGCAATTTTCTGCAAAAATACACTTTGCAGACGAGAAAAAAATGTGTTCAATTTTACGAATACTGGCAAAAGTGCTACGAATAATAAATAAACCCCTACGAATATACATTTGTTCCATTTGGCATTTCGGAATGTTACATATTTGCATGCAGGATTTGTATAAATGGTACAGCAGGGTGATGCCTGATGTACTGGTGAACCAAAAGGTTCATTTTCCCTCCCTCCCCCTCCTAATAATCATATCGTTCAGGAACCCGCTGCTCCGGCGGGTTCTTGTTTTTAAGAGGGTTTTGTTTGACTCTCGGCATCCTTGTGGTGTGATTCCAAGTTTTACCCTAACTTTACGCAATCGAAAACAAGATTAGAAATTAGGCCACATACCTGAACCAAATATGATTAAAATACTTCCAGCCGGAAAAATCCGTGAGGCTGATACATTTACAATCACCAATGAGCCAATAGCTTCGGTTGATCTGATGGAAAGAGCCGCAGGCCTTTGCTACGATTGGATCGTAAAAAAGAAACCATTTGGCAAAAGCATTAAACTGTTTTGCGGAACCGGAAACAATGGCGGCGACGGGCTTGTTATTGCCCGCTTGCTTACAAAAGCAGGTTATAATTGTGAAGTTTTCCTCGTAAAATTCTCCGAAAAATGCTCCGACGACTTCCTTATTAACCTGCAACGGTTGCAGGAATCAGGGCCTTCACCGATCCAGGATGTTCTAAGTGGTGATGAATTGCCGGTTATCGAACCGGATGAACTGGTGATAGATGCCATGTTTGGCACAGGATTATCAAAGCCAGTAAATACCTTCCCTGAAAACCTTATCGGACATATCAACAAAAGCGGGGCGGTGGTGATCGCGATTGATATATCCTCGGGCATGTTTGCCAATCAATTGCCTGATAGCAGGAATGGAGCCATCATCCAGGCTGATTACACACTCACTTTCCAGTTTCCAAAACTAAGTTTCTTTTTTGCCGAAAGCGAACAATATACAGGAATCTGGGAAGTATTGCCTATTGGTTTGCACCCTGATTTTATTCAATCTACTGATACTGATCATTTCCTTGTTGAAGCCGGGGACATTGCCGCTTTGTTAAAACCCAGGAAAAGGTTTTCGCACAAAGGCAATTTCGGGCATGCTTTGCTTGTGGCAGGTTCATACGGAAAAATGGGAGCTGCTATTTTGGCTGCAAAGGCATGCATGCGAACTGGTGCCGGATTGTTAACGGCACATATCCCGGCAAAAGGTTATAACATTTTGCAAACAGCATTCCCCGAAGCTATGGTAAGCATTGATGAAGAGCAGGAATATTTTTCAGGGGTGAAAGACCTTCAGCCATACAATGCCATTGCAATTGGCCCGGGAATCGGGACAGCGGAACAGACGAAAACCGGTTTAAAACTACTGATCCAAGACTGTCGCGCCCCGCTTATTCTCGATGCAGATGCCCTGAATATTCTTGGAGAGAACAAGACTTGGTTATCATTTCTTCCACCCGGATCAATTCTTACCCCTCATCCTAAGGAATTTGAGCGCATCGCATCCAAATCCAATAACTCACTCGACAGGCTGGAATTACAGCAACAATTTTCGGCTAAGTACAATGTTTTCGTGATCCTGAAAGGAGCGTTTACTTCAATTACGACCCCTGATGGGACGTGCTATTTTAATCCTACGGGAAATCCGGGTATGGCAAGCGGCGGTAGCGGCGACGTGCTTACCGGTATTTTATTAGGCTTACTGGCACAAGGCTATTCACCGCTTACAACTTGTATGGCTGGCGCTTTCCTGCATGGGTTTGCCGGCGATCTTGCCGCAGCAAAAAGAGGCTACGAAGCTTTGATAGCGAGCGATATTATTGATAACCTGGGCAAGGCATTCTTAAAGTTGTAGACACAAAAACTCAAGACCTTGCAATGATTAATTTTACGTAGATTTGGCCACTATAAACAGATCAATAAAATATGGACACCAAGAATTTCCCAATCCCGGCCCTTGTTAAAAAAGATCCCTGGCTCGAACCCGTTGCCGAAGGTGTTTGGATGCGGCAGGAACGTTACCGCCAACGTTTGAGTCAGATTGAAAATGATTTTGGCAGTTTATTGAAATTCGCCGACGGCTATAAGCACTTCGGCATAAACTACGACAGCAAACGCAAAGGCTGGATTTACCGTGAGTGGGCTCCCGGCGCTTTTGCCCTGCAACTCATCGGCGATTTCAATGATTGGGATTACGGTTCGCACCCAATGCAGAAAAACCCTTTTGGGATATGGGAAATATTTCTGACGGAAAAAGAATATAAAAACCGCTTCACACATGGCAGCAAAATAAAGGTACTTGTTGACGGCGCCAACGGAAGATACGAGCGCATTCCGGCTTATATCCGCAGGGTAGTGCAGGATGAAGAATCGAAAAACTTTTCAGGCCAGGTCTGGCTTCCCGAACCGTTTGACTGGAAAGGTGATAAATCTCCATTAGCAACACTCACTGATCTGGTTATTTATGAATGTCACCCAGGCATGGCTCAGGAAAATCCTGGTGTGGGAACCTGGAATGAGTTTACAGAAAATGTTCTTCCCCGTATCAAGGCTGCCGGATACAATGCCATACAATTGATGGCGGTGATGGAGCATCCTTATTATGGCTCATTCGGCTATCATGTTTCGAATTTCTTTGCACCTTCATCGCGTTTTGGCACTCCCGAAGACTTGAAAACGCTAATCAGAACAGCGCATGAAATGGGTCTGATTGTAATCATGGACATGATTCACAGTCATACCGTTAAAAACTTTCTCGAAGGTATCAATTCTTTTGATGGAACCGATTTTCATTACAGTCATGGTGGCGAGCGTGGCAATCATCCGCAATGGGATTCAAGGCTTTTTGATTACGGTAAAACAGAAGTGCAACGCTTCCTGCTGAGCAATATCAAATACTGGATGCAGGAATTCCATTTCGATGGCTTCCGCTTTGACGGGGTGGGATCAATGATGTATTTTCATTTTGGCAATGCCGGTGATTTTGATCAATGGAAATTTTTTACCGATGGCGTTGAATTTGATGCTGTAACCTACCTGCAACTTGCCAACAAACTTGCACATGCCATTAATCCTAAAGCAATTACTATCGCTGAAGATGTTACTGGCATGCCGGGTCTTACAAGTGCGATCCGTGATGGCGGCATCGGGTTTAATTACCGGCTAGGCATGGGCATACCCGATTTCTGGATCGCAACACTTAAAAACAAACGCGATGAGGATTGGAGTGTGAATGATATCTGGAACGTGCTGGTCAACCGGAAAGAAGACGTGAACACAATCGCCTACTGCGAATCGCACGACCAGGCGATGGTAGGCGATAAAACTATCGCTTTCTGGCTTATGGATAAGGAAATGTATGATCACATGACTGTTGGCGATCGCCATCCCGTGATTGAACGCGGTATCGCCCTGCATAAGATGATTAGGCTTGTTACAATTGCACTGGGCGGACAGGCTTACCTGAATTTTATCGGCAATGAGTTCGGCCATCCCGAATGGTTAGACTTTCCGAGGGAAGGCAATAACTGGAGCCATTGGTATGCACGTAGGCAATGGTCGTTGGTGGATAATCCTGATCTGAAATACAAGTTCCTTGCTGCATTTGACAAGGATATGCTAGCGGTCATAAAAGAACATCGAATCCTGCAAGCCGGATATGGCCAACAGCTTATGCTGGACGAAAACAATAAAACCATGATCTTTGAGAAGGGTGGCTTGGTATTCGTTTTCAATTTCCATGTTTACAATTCCATTCCGGATTATGAATTTATGGTTCCCGAACCTGGCAAATACCGCATTGTGCTTAACTCCGACAATGCTGAATATGGAGGCTGGGGACGTGTGGATGAAAGCATTGAGCATTTCAGTTACACCAATCCGGCCAACGGGCTTTCTTATCTGAAAATCTATAATGTGAACCGTAGCGTATTGGTTTTTGAGAAGTTCTAGTATTTCAATAGTCTGTATGGTCTGCTGACTTCCGTGCTTTCACCATACGGTTCTTACCGTTGATATCCTTACGGAGCACTACAGGATCGAAACTTGATTTTACAAACAGCTCAACAACCTTATCGGCAAAATCTTCGTGTACTTCCATATATACTTGCCCATTTTTCTTAAGCCGTGAGTTTGCGAAATCAGCAATGATCCTATAAAATAGAAGCGGGTCGTTATCAGGCACAAAAAGGGCAGTCGCCGGTTCGAACCAGGCAACATTGATGGGCAATAATTCTTTGTTTTTAATCGGGATATACGGCGGATTGCTTACGATTACATCATAGTTTTCATTTGGCCATAGGTTCGGATCACAAAGGTCAGTTTGAAAAAAAGAAACCCTTGCACCAAATTCAATATTGTTTTTCCTGGCAATTGTTAGCGCTTCAGCAGAAATATCAAAAGCATCCACACTTGCATCCTGGAATCTGAGCCACAACGAAATGGCGATGCAGCCACTGCCGGTTCCCAAATCAGCAATCTTTAAATTGTGTTGATCAGCATAATCTTCCAGCACCAAGCGTACCAGCTCTTCGGTTTCTGGCCTTGGGATCAGCACGTCCGGGTTTACACGAAACTCATAGCCACAAAAATGAGCGATGCCGGTAATGTACTGAATTGGCTCATGCTTCAATAACCGTAAAACAGATTGATTAATCTTTTCTTGCGTTGATCTTTCCACGATGCGGCCTGGATTGATGATCATTTCCCTGATATCTATTCCGGCAAAATGATCAAGTAAAATCATGGCAAATTGCCTTGATTCATTGGGCGAGTATTCTGACTCAAGTTGTGAACGCATTTGCCGAAATAGAAGGGTTGCAGATATTTCTGTAAATTTTGCCATGGCGCAAAGTTATTATGCTTTGGGGTTAGAAAAAAAAAGTGTAGGAACCTGGGGTTTAATATGTGAACTTAAATTACAGAAAAATATTTTTCTTACGTTTATTGTTTGATATTAATTTTATCGTACATTAGCTGTCAATTCGTAAGATTAAACAAATGAATATTATTAAGAACGTTGCAAAATACAAGGCCATGATGCAAACCGCCCACGATCTATTCTGGAAGCATGGTTTCAAACGTGTCACCATCGAGGAGGTTTGCCGGAAGGCCAACATAAGTAAGATGACATTTTACAAATACTACCCCAACAAACTTGAGTTGGCAAAAGCTGTGTTTGATGCAGTGGTGGAGGGCGCGATGGATAAATTCAAGAATTTGATGACTGAGGATCTGACAGTAAACGAACGTATGCATGGATTATTAACGCTTAAAATGGAAGGGACAGCCGATGTGAGCCATGAGTTTATCCAGGATTTCTATCGCAACCCCGACCTGGGCTTATCAACTTATATTGAGCAAAAAACAAATGAATACTGGCAAAACATTATTGAAGATTTCAGATCGGGACAAAACAAGGGCTGGTTTCGTGAAGATTTTAAGCCAGAAATAATCCTGTTCGCAGGTCAGAAACTGATTGAACTTGCCAATGATGAGAAAGTTCAGCAACTGTATGCCAATCCGCAGGAATTAATAATGGAACTGGCCAATCTGATTGCTTACGGAATTTCCCCCCGCAACTGAAATGAAAACAATAAACCTGATATTGCTCATGTTCTCTTTTGCGATCCTGTCGAACGCTCAAGATACGCTTATATTCAAAGGGCAGCTATCAGCCTATACGCATTACAATCCAACTAATGAATTGCAACTTTGGACAGGTGGCCGTTACATTCCCCAACTCAACTATAGTATAAACCTTCCACAAAAAAACCTTATTGATTTTGAGGCATCGGCAAACATATACGGTAATGTGGGTATGGAGCCATTTAGTCAGTTTGAAACTGATGGCAACCTCAAACCCTATCGTGCCTGGGCCCGCTATTCGGGCAAGCAGTTTGAATTGCGCCTGGGTTTGCAGAAAATAAACTTCGGGTCGGCAATGATGCTGAGGCCACTCATGTGGTTCGACCAGGTTGATCCGCGCGACCCCTTGCAGCTCACCGATGGTGTTTGGGGATTACTCGGAAGATATTACTTTCTCAATAATGCGAACCTCTGGATCTGGGGCCTATGGGGCAACAAAGAACCCAAAATGTGGGAAACCGGCAAAACCGATCAACAGTATCCGGAATTTGGCGGCAGGTATCAATCGCCCTTAGGCGGCGGAGAAACTGCGTTTACCTACCATTTCAGGGTTGCTGACACGAGGAAGTTTGACAGCCCTTCAATTGCCTTTGATGAAGTTGCTGAAAACCGCTTCGGCATTGATGGCAAATGGGATGTTGGAGTTGGCCTTTGGTTCGAAGCTGCCTGGATTACCAAAAGTAAAAATGTGGGCAGCTTGACGAACCAGCAGATTTTCAACGTAGGTTTGGATTACACTTTCGGTATCGGGAACGGCCTAAACATGGTTTTTGAGCAACTTCTTTTTTCATTCGACCGCAAACCATTTGCTTTCAGCGCTAACTACTGGTTCTCAGGTTTAGCAACCAGTTATCCGGTAAGTATTTTTGATAATCTGCAGGCAATCATCTACTACGATTGGATGAATAACTCATTTTACAACTTCATTAACTGGGGGAAACAATTTAACAAGTTCGATTTCAACCTGATGGCCTACTGGAATCCGGAAATTTACAACATGCCTGCACAAAATACTGACAGGATGCTCTATGGCGGTAAAGGGTTGCAGGTGATGGTGGTATATAATCATTAACGATTTTATTATACTATAAAACTTAAAAAATGGAAACAATTCAAATTCAAAATCTCACCAAGAAATTCCCAATGGGAAAAGGTGAGTTTGTTGCTCTTAAAGGCATTGACCTGAATTTCGAGAAGGGGGAATTTGCCGGCCTGATTGGTCCAAGTGGCTCTGGAAAAACAACGCTTCTAAACATAATAGGATCACTGGATGTGCCATCCTCGGGCGATGTGAATGTACTTGGAAAATCAATCGGGAAACTTAGCTCCAGGGAAGCTGCACGGCTTCGTAAAGAAAACCTTGGGTTCATTTTTCAGAGCTACAACCTTTTGCAGGTTCACACAGTATTTGAAAACGTTGAGTTTCCGTTATTGCTCCTCAGCTATTCGGCATCAGAGAGGAAAAAAATGGTGATGGATGCACTGGAATGGGTTGGGTTGACAGATAAGGTTAAATCAAAGCCGCCGCAGCTTTCAGGTGGAGAATGTCAGAGAGTAGCCATTGCACGAGCCATGGTTAAAAGGCCTTCATTGGTTCTTGCAGATGAGCCCACCGCCAACCTCGATGCAACCAATTCGCATAACATCCTTAAAACCATGGTAAATCTGAACCGTGAGCTAAACACAACTTTTCTATTTGCCACCCATGATGACAAAGTGATCAGTTACCTGCGAAGGAAAATCTTCCTGCTAGACGGCAGGGTTGATAAAGACGAAATAATTTCAGCAAATTAAAATCCGGCAACAATGTTATTAGCAATCAAACTTGCATACCGCAATCTGATAGGCGCCGGGCTAAGAACCTGGCTCAATGTAATAGTGTTGTCATTTTCCTTTGTGATCATCATTTGGCTCAAAGGAGTAATGACCGGTTGGGATTACCAGGCCAAGAACGATATGACTAACTACGAAATCGGGCATGGCCAGTATTGGCATGAAGACTATGATCCTTTCGATCCTTTTACCCTAACTGACAGCCATGCACAAATTCCTGATGAATTTAGTACCGAAATCGCAAATGGTGAAATGGAACCTTTTCTCATCGTGCAGGGCAGTATTTTTCCGCAAGGGCGCACGCAATCAATTATGATCAAAGGAATTCGCCCTGAGCAAAACATCTTTAAATTGCCTTCGCATAAACTTGATACTTTAACAGATGCGATCCCGGTCTTTATAGGTTCCATGACCGCAAACAGCGCCCGTCTTAAAATTGGTGATTACACAACCTTGCGTTGGCGCGATGTGAACGGCACATTCGATGCAACTGAAATAGTGATCGTGGAAATCTTCTCAAGCAATGTTCCTGCAGCGGAAGCTTCACAAATCTATATACCCCTGGAAAAACTATGGGACATGATGTTATTGCCAAATCACGCCACAGTTATGACTATCAGCAACGAACAAGTTGCCCGGCCCGAAATCGCAGGCTGGATGCTAAAGTCAAAGTCAGAACTGACAAAACAGGTTGATGATATGATAAAGAGCAAGACAGTAGGCCAGTCAATCATGTATGGAATTTTAATCCTGCTTGCCATGCTTGCCATCTTCGACACCCAGGTACTTTCCATCTTCCGGCGTCAGAAAGAAATCGGAACTTATGTTGCGCTTGGATATACAAGAGGAGAAGTAGTGGGGTTATTTACAGTTGAAGGAACCATGCATGCGGTGATGGCAGCCATCGTTGCTGCTGCCTACGGAATCCCGTTTCTCGCCTGGCAGGCAAAAGTCGGGTGGACCATGCCTGTTGATAGCAGCCAGTTTGGAATGGCGATGGCACCAACACTTTTCCCGGTTTACAGTGTCGGGCTGGTGGTGTCAACCGTATTACTTCTAACACTCACAACGGCAGTGGTAAGCTACATTCCTTCAAGGAAAATCGCAAAAATGAACCCAACTGAAGCATTAAGGGGGAAACTGCAATGATAAAATTTCTGATCAAAGGATTGCTGCGCGATAAGAGTCGCAGCAGGTTGCCCATCATTGTGGTGGCCATAGGTGTGATGCTCACTGTGCTAATGCATGCATATATAACCGGATTCATGGGCGACGCCATTGAAATGAATGCCAGGTTTAACGCAGGTCATGTTAAGGTGATGACCCGAGCTTATGCAGAAAATATGGACATGATCCCTAACGACCTTGCCCTACTGGAAGTCAGCAGTCTTCAAGAAGAATTGCAAAGTGATTTTCCTCTAATGGATTGGACCTCAAGAATTCAGTTTGGTGGTTTAATTGACGCCCCCAATGAATCTGGTGAGACCAGGTCTCAAGGCCCGGCCTTTGGGCTTGGGATTGATCTCTTATCACCATCTTCGAAGGAAATACAGCGTTTGAACCTCAGAAACTCAGTTGTTCGGGGAGGGCTGCCCCAAAACCCGGGTGAAATATTATTGAGCGATGAATTTGCACAAAAACTCAATGTATTTCCAGGTGATGATGTTACACTGATCAGTTCAACCATGAATGCTGCGATGATTATGCACAACTTTAAGATATCTGGTACCGTGGCCTTTGGGATTGAAGCAATGGACAGGGGCGCAGTTATTGCTGATATCGAAGATGTGAGATTTGCACTCGATATGAATGATGCCGCAGGTGAAATTGTGGGTTTCCTGTCCGGAAATTTTTATGATGATGACCTGGCCATAAAAACTGCAAAAACTTTCAACGAAAAGCATGAAGAACTCACGGATGAATTTGCACCTGTAATGAAAAGCCTTAGTCAGCAGGGTGGTTTGGGAACCTATGTTGCACTTTCAAAAGTATGGGCGCTTTACATTTCGATGGTATTTGTGTTTGCTATGTCGCTTGTTTTGTGGAATGCCGGTTTATTGGGAGGTTTGCGCCGCTATGGCGAAATCGGGATCAGGCTGGCTATGGGTGAAGAAAAAGGACATGTTTACCGAACCATGATCTACGAATCAGTTTTTATCGGCCTTGCAGGGTCAGTTGTAGGAACCATGTTTGGCTTGTTCTTTGCGTGGCTGATCCAGACTTATGGCATTGATATCAGCGGCATGATGGAAGGTGCTGCAATCATGATGCCCTCAGAAATACGGGCCCGTATCACACCGATGGATTATTATATCGGGTTTGTGCCAGGCTTGCTCTCTACCGTGATAGGAACTTTGCTTTCGGGAATTGGGATTTATAAGCGGCAAACGGCAAAACTGTTTAAAGAATTGGAAGCTTGAAAAAAGCTGGCAACAGGAAAAACAGTTTGCAACTTAAAGTTATTCTATAGAGTTGGTAAATAAATTGTTAATCATCAGAAACTTAAAAGAAATGAAAGTATATAAATTAAGATTCGGTATTTTTCTATTAAGTACCATTACCTTGGGTCTTTGCGCTCAGGATGCCGATAAAATCCTTGAAAAAGTGGATCAGAACCTGTCATCCGAAAACCGGATAGTAGAATCAAGTATGACGATTCATGGAAGGCGAAGCAGCCGGACTATAACTTCACGAACCTATTCGGTTGGCGAGAAACAAGCATTTACAGAGTATTTATCTCCACCAAGGGAACAGGGAACAAAAATGCTTAAACTGGAAAACCAGCTATGGATCTATTCCCCTTCTACCGATCGCACCATACAAATTTCAGGTCATATGCTGAAACAATCGGTGATGGGCTCCGATCTCTCTTACGAAGACATGATGGATGACAGAAAACTCACCGACATCTACAATGCAGTGATTACCGGCGAAGAAATTATTGAAGATCGTCACACCCTGGTGCTCGAACTTACAGCGAAGGTCAGCGACGCCGCCTACCATTCCCAGAAAGTCTGGGTTGATTCAGAACGTTATGTACCCTTGTTGCAGGAAATGTTTGCAAAGAGCGGCCAGCTTCTGAAAAGAACTGAATTGAAGGATGTTCAGAAAATTGAAGGGCGTTGGTTTCCGACTACGATGATTTTCAAAGACATGCTAAAGGAAGGTGAGGGAACTGCTTTTAAAATAACAAACATCAGGTTTAATCAGGAAATTCCTGAATACATTTTCACTAAAGCAGCCTTGAAACAGTAAGCTTCTGAGTTACAGTATTTGTGAAGCCAAAGAACAAGGACTGAATTTTATTGTTTAGAGTTAAACAAAAATGCGGATTATGAAAAAGCTTATCCATCTTATTCTTCTGGTTCCCATCCTTGGTTTTGCCCAACGAGATTATTCAACAATGCATGTCAGCCACACTGAGCTGGCTCCCGGCATCCACCGTTTGTTTGTTGGCGATATTGTTACGGTGGTGGCCTTTACAGGCGATGACGGCCTTATGGTGATTGATGCTGCCTATGAACAAACCACTTCGCAATTGCTGGATACACTCAAACGCATTACCAGTCATACTGTTAAATACCTGCTTAACACCCACCTGCATGGCGATCATACCGGTGGGAATGTTGAACTTGGCAAAGGCGCTACCATCATTTCGCATCATTCTGTTAAAACATGGCTTACCTCCGACCGAAAACAGGGCGATCGCGTTCCCGGCCCTATGCCCCAGCAAGGTATTCCAAACTTCACATTCGAGGGAACATTTAACATGGAATTTAACGGACAGGTGTTGCAAATGTATCACCTTCCGGAAGGCCATACAGCAGGAGATGTGATCATTTATTTCAGCGGATCAAATGTGCTGATGGTAGGCGATTTGCTTTTTGCCGATTATTTCCCTTACGTTGACACCGGCCAAGGTGGAAATCCATTGGGTTACATCAACAATGTGAAATGGATTATTAAACACTTCCCACAGGATGCAGTGGTTGTTGGCGGACATGGCCCGGTTTACAACATGCAGCAATTGCAGGAATGGTTATCGAACCTCGAAGAAACCATTGAAATTATTGCAGATGCAAAACAGGATGGCCTCAACGCAGCGCAAATGAAAGAAAACCGTATTCTTGCAAAATGGGAAAGCTTCGGTTCATTCTTTATCACCGAAGACCGCTGGATTGATACCGTATTTCCTTATGTTGGAAATGAATAATTCCTTCTCTAAACCTTCTAAACTTTTAACCCTTGAGCCTTTGAACTTTGAACCAATAATAGAACAATAGAACATTCGATTTATGAACCCTGAAAACCGGCAGTAGGCAGCGGCAGCAGCAGTTCACAAAATAGTTGAATCTCTCTTAACCCGGAACTTTGAACATTGAACCTCGAACCTTGAACCAACAATAGAACACTAAAATAATAGAACATTAGAATTATTAACCTCGAACCAGCAACCAGCAACCAGTAACCAGTAACCAACCCCTAAACCCTCTAAACTTCTAAACCCTCTAAACTTTCCTCCCATCTTAACGAGAGATTTTATGATTGAAACAAGCCAAAAATCAAATCACTATTTATTGCCTGATACGGTATGCTCTATCTGATCCTCGCCATTGCTTCATCTACCAGCATCATCGTATTGTTTAAGATTTTCAGCAAACTGAAAATCAATACTTTTTACACTATCCTGGTTAACTACGTAGTAGCCACAATATTTGGGTTTCTGAGCGAACCAAACAGCTTTCTGTTGTCCGAAATACCCTCCAGACCATGGTTCCTGCTATCAATTATTTCAGGTTTGCTTTTTATAGTTGGGTTCAATTTGTTTGCCTTATCAGCTCATCATGCCGGTGTAGCTTTAACCGGAATGGCCAGCAGAATGTCGTTGATTGTTTCGGTAATAGCCGGATTGCTTGTTTTTGGCGACCAACCCGGGATTTTAAGGTTTACCGGTATTCTGCTGGGTATTTTAGCATTCTATTTTACGTTTCACCGCGACCGCATGGTGGAAGTTGACCGCAAACTTATCTTCCTCCCCATTGCTTTGCTTATGGTTCATGGAATCAGCGATCTGACCATGAAAATCGGGCAGCAATACTACATCAGTGGCGATTTCACACTTTTCCTTGCAACGGTTTTTCTTGCCGCACTTGTGTTCGGCATCATTTTCCTTTTTCTGCGCAAACCACAGCAGGCCAGTTTCACTTACAAAGAGTTGGTTGCAGGTGTTGTGATCGGACTGGTGAATTGGTATTCAGGATATTTCCTGTTACTCGGCCTGGATTTATACGATGTTAGCTTTGTGATCCCAATGATCAATATCAGCATTGTTTCTGCTGCGGCCTTGATCGGTTACTTTGCATTTAAAGAAAAACTCAGGCCATTGAATTGGGTGGGTGTTGCGCTTGCTGTGGTGGCTATTTTGCTAATGCTGGCTTGATCTGAAACATCCGGCCAGCGTCATTGTCATGACCCGGGTTCGCTCAATACCAGTTCTCTGTGATCCGCGCTTTGGTAAGCGAACATGTTCAGATACATCCTGATTTCTTTTTCAAGTTTTGGGTCGGAACCGGTGAGTTTAAGCAATTCAGCGATTTCAACCGGCAACAGCCAGTCGTGGGGATAATTAATTTTTAACTGTTCAAATATATTTCTCAAATCGCTATGGCTCCACGAACCTTCTCGGATATCCCTTACTTCCTGATACAAATCATGCAATTGAACCGCTTCCGGAGAATGGTGAATTTTCATGGTCTTCACTTTTGGAACCTCAAAACTCAACCCGAAAGTATCCGGATCGGCAGGGCCCGAAAAAGCCGATACAATCCTCTCCCCTACTGCCATGTCATACATTCCCCAGGATGGTTCGAACAGGGTTTGATCTTCGTAAACAACTTTGCAATCACTGAAACTCATCAGCAGTATGCTACCCCTCTTGCGAAGGATCTTTTGCAATTTGCCGCTCAGCTTTACGCCCGATTCATAGCTGAGTTCGCAAAATGTATCTTTTTCAATGCCAATAGCCAATAAATCGCCATCGCTCATGGTTTCAATCGGTTTGCTACTGTTCTTTAGTTTACCAACTGGTGAACCGAAACCATCCTGATGATAATCTTTGCTATGGACAGGCAAGATGCTTCCGTTAAAGTTTAAAGCAGTTGGGCCCTCGGTTCGCACATAAATTGGCGAACCACCTTTGTAAATTGCTTCGCTAAATGTGCCGGAAACCTGCAATCCGGAACTGTATACACAGGTTGCCGTGTTGCCCGATGCAATTGCCTTTTCAACAGCGTGTTTTCCACCAACCCGCAAGGCCATTGTATTGGCAAACTGCCCGAGCACCGTGTTCAGGTTTTCAAAATCAGGTGTAACAAAGAGGTGAGGTTGCTGGTTAGTAATATCGAAACTATAATTGACAGCATCAATGGTGTAAGGCAGTTTCTTCACATGGGCCTTGAGGCAGTTGAAACTTTCACCGATAGAGGATAGTAAGCCTGCTCCGTAAATTTTTGGCTTGTTCAGATCGCCGATGAGGCCATATTCCACCGTCCACCAGTGCAGGTTGCGTATCAGCGCCATTTCGGATGGTTCGCCCATGCTGGCTTCAAGGCCGGCGAGATTTTGCTCCGCTGCCGTGATCTCAGCAGGCTGAGTATAAGGATTTGCCTTTAAGATAGATAGATAGCGGATGGCTTCGTAAAGTTCATAGTCTTTTGCCGAGGAAAATGCCCTGGCGCCAAGCCAGCCAAACTGCCGCAGGTATTCGGCATATTCTTCGTTGGCGATGATGGGAGCATGACCGGCGGCTTCGTGGATTATATCGGGTGCAGGAGTGTATTCGATCTGGTCAATAGGGCGCATATCGGCTGCAATCACCAGCACATTATACGCCTGAAACTCCATAAATGCTGATGGAGGGATAAATCCATCCACCGCCACCGCAGCCCAGCCAATCTCCTTGAGAATGCGGTTCATACCATACATGTGGGGAATTTTCTCTATGCTTACACCGGTCTTTTTCAAACCATCGAGGTAAGAACCGTGGGCAACCTGCGGCAAATACTTCACATTGCGGTGCATCACATAACGCCAGATGGCATGATCCTGAGCCGTGTAATCATTGTAGGGCTGGTCAATTACCAACGACATGAGGTGACGGGGGAGTTTGTCCAAAACTTCGTTCGATTCCATCGTGTGGTATTTTGTAGATTTGCAGTCAGCAGGAATTTTGCTTAATAACTCAACAACAAAATCAGTAAAAAGTTAGATTTGGGCTTCGCAATGACAAAAAAAACACCAGCCATTTTTATTGCATTACCGGTTTTGTGCGAACACGAAAATCTGCCTGCTTTTCTCCACAACATTCAGGCACAGGACTATGCCGGAAAGGTAAATCTTTTTGTTTGTGTGAACCAACCCGACGAATGGTGGGATAAGCCCGAAAAACTTCCTGTATGCCTTGATAATGCCAGGAGTTTGGCCATGTTAAAAAGCCTGGACGATCAGCATATCAAAATCATTGACAGGAGTAGCAGAGGAAAGGGCTGGGTGGGCAGACAGCATGGTGTAGGCTTCGCCCGCCGCGAAGTGATGCAGGCAATTATTGAAACCGCAAACGACAGCGATGTAATTATTTCACTGGATGCGGATACAACTTTCAGCAAAGCTTATTTAAGCTCAGTTGCAAAAGCTCTGAAAGCAAACCCTGAAGCCACGGCGCTTTCCGTTACTTATTACCACCATCTTAGCGGTAACGAAATTGCTGACCGGGCCATACTTCGTTATGAAATTTACATGCGATGCTATGCCATCAACATGCTTCTTATTGGTTCGCCTTATGCTTTTACAGCCTTGGGTTCTGCCATTGCCCTGACCGTAAAAAACTATAAAGGTATTGGTGGGATCACACCCAAAATGAGTGGTGAGGATTTTTACTTTTTGCAGAAACTCCGGAAGAAAGGGCCTTTGCTGTTATGGAATGAAGAAAAAGCTTACCCGGCGGCCCGTTTTTCTGACCGCGTTTACTTCGGCACCGGCCCTGCCATGATCAAAGGCGCTGCCGGCGACTGGAGCAGCTATCCCATCTATCATCAGGATTGGTTCACTGAAATCAAGGCAACTTACGATCTTTTTCCAACGCTTTATGCACAGGACATAGCTACCCCAATGGATCAGTTTCTTGCAGAAGCCTTCCCCGGGGAAATGATCTGGGAAAAACTCCGTAAAAATGCTGCTTCGGTTGATAAATTCATCCGCGCCTGCCATGAAAAGATTGACGGCCTGCGGGTACTGCAATACCTGAAATGGCGGCAGCGGCAAGCTCCTGTATCCGATGCTGAATCGCTTATTGAATTTCTTTCACAACACTATCCTGATGAAAACATTTTATCCATTCTCCCGGCAATAAAAGAATTCAACTTCTCAACCCTTCCACTAGAAACGCTGAACATGATAAGGGAGATGTTGGTTAATAAAGAAGATGGGATGTTGAGGGAAAGCTGGGAGAAGAGGAGAAAATGAGAAAAGGAGAGAAGGAGAAATGGAGAAATGGAGAAAAAGAGAAAAGGAGAATAATAGAATAATTGAACAATAGAATAATAGAACAGTAGAACAATAGAACATTCGAATTATGAACCCCAAACCCTGAATTTTGAATTTGGAGCCCACTCCGAAAAGTCACAAATTGCTGATTTTTATCGTTTTTGACCCCTGACCCCAAAAGGGGAACCGCTAAAAATCAGCAATTTGTGGAAGTCCCCTTTAGGGAACTTAGCGAAGCGATCTCACGAACGAAGTGAGTAATTTAGGGGCAGATTTACTTTTCGGAGTGGACTCAATCTGGAATTTTGAATCTGGAATCATGAACTTCAAACCCGAAACTTTGAACCTTGAACCCCGAACTATGAACTTGCTTCTCACCCTCCTCGGCCCCACGGCTAGCGGCAAAACTCGGCTGGCTGCATTGCTGGCTGCCCGTCTAAACGGCGAAATCATCAGCGCCGATTCCCGGCAGGTGTACCGTGGTATGAATCTGGGAACAGGCAAGGATTACGACGATTACCTTGTTGATGGCAAGCAGATTCCCTACCATCTTGTTGACATCCTTGAACCCGGCGAAGCATACAATGTGTTCAGGTATCAGCGGGATTTTTTCAAAGTTTACAATGAAATAATAAGCCGTGGCAAGACGGCTGTAATGTGCGGTGGCACCGGCATGTACATTGAATCGGTACTGGCAGGTTACACACTTGCCGAAGCGCCGGAAGATGAAACGCTGCGTGAATTTCTTAAAAGTAAAAACCAGGAACAGCTTGTGGCTTACCTGGCTTCCCTCCGTCCCCTGCACAACACCACCGACACCATTGACCGTGAACGCTGCATCCGGGCCATTGAAATTGCTACCTATGAAAATGAAAACGCGGATAATCACAAGGCCATTCCTGTATTGAACCCATTGATCATCGGCATTGCCTACGAGCGCGAAACCTTGCGGCAAAGGATCACACAAAGGCTGAGCGACAGGCTGGAGTACGGCATGATTGCAGAAGTTGAGGCGCTGATGAACCAGGGGATCAGCGCTGAAAAACTTGATTATTACGGACTTGAATACCGTTACCTTTCGCAGTATATCCTTGGCAGTATCACCTACGATAAAATGTTCAGCCTGCTTAATACCGCTATTCATCAGTTTGCCAAGCGGCAGATGACCTGGTTCCGCCGTATGGAACGCAAAGGATTTCAGATTCACTGGCTGGAAGGGGAAATGAGCCTTGAAGATAAGGTTTCCAGGATAATGGAGTTGCGGGCTGTCTAACGGATAAGCAGCCATAAAGCACAAAGCTATTATTGTGCTAAACCGAACTGCAATCCGCAGGATTTTCATATTTTTACACCTGCTTTTGCACCCAGCAAGGCACGGCTTTTTAATCCACAAAGCTATGTTAAGAAAAGAGTTTTACATTTTGGCTTGTATTATTACATTCATAATTGGGGATGTGCATTCCCAGTCATGGCCGAAATACTACGGGCAGCAAAATAGGCCTGAATATTCCAAAGCTCTAATTGAGAGCTATGATAACGGATTCCTGATCTGTGGTGACTACTTTAGTAACGACTATACAAAAAGATGGGCCTGGATAATAAAAACTGATATAAATGGGAATATAATTTGGGACAAGATACTAGAAAATTCTTTAGAGTATATTAATCCGAATTCCATTGCGACAACTCATGATGGTGGATTTGTTTTATGTGGCAACGTTACACTGATTGAGAATGTCATTAATCCATTGATTGCCAAGTTCAATGCATGTGGTGAAAAAGAGTGGTGTAAAGTTTTTACGGGTAGCCAAACAGCGCTTCCTTCAGCTCGGGATATAAAAGTAACAGACTCCGGAGAGATCGTTGTACTATTAAACCAGTTTGGAAGTTATCCTTCTGAAACCCTGATTTTGTTCAAGCTCAGCGCCAGCGGCGAGGTATTATGGCAACAAGCTTTTGCAACCACCTACAACCATCCAAACTCACACATGAAGTTTGGCCAAAGCCTGATGATCACTTCCAATGATAAATACCTGATGAGCGGCTACGGTTACTGGCGTGATCCATGGAACCCACAGGGAGTGTTTGCTATCAGACATTTCTTTGCAATGGCCGACAGTGATGGAAACGAAGAATGGGTCTTGCCTTTTGGTCTCAATGACACCATCCTTGGTAAAGCCCTGGATGTTATTGAAATAAATGACACATTGTTCATGGGGATAGGTGCGTTTATTGATTATGATGCTACAAAACCGAGCTTTCTGTTTTTTAATAACGATGGTCAGGAATTGATGTTCAGATACTTCGAGAATCACCAAATAGATTCAGGTTTTTATGCAGGAGCATTCAACAAAGTAAAACTTTTAGACTCAATCGTTTTTGCCGGTGGTTCCTTTTCTTTCAACCCCAATCATCAGGTGATAGTGGATTGTATTTTGAATTTGGATATTGATGAACTCACAGTAGAACCAGCAATCATAAAGTTGAGTAATAACAATCTATACCCTTACTTCAACGGAGTATCACATGATAATAAACTGCTTAGCAGTTCTACGTACCGGCATTCCTCCACCAACTACGATATCTTCCTCGCCAAACTCAACCTCAATTTAGAGTACGATACGGCTTACACCGGCAACCTTACTTATGATAGCCTTTGCATCCCCGGTCCACCACAAAGCGGGTTTATTTACCTAAATGATTGCGATATAGTGCTGGGCACGGAAATGCCCACAGCAGCGGATTACAGGGCAAGAATAAACACCATCCCCATCACCATTTACCCCAACCCGGCAAAAGACCACATTACTTTTGCCCTGGAAAACACAGAGCACCACCGCAATATAGAGATGCGGTGCTTTAACCTGCTGGGAGTACAACAACATCAAACAAAAATACTCCGCGGCCAGCAGCAAGCCAGCGCCAACGTAAGCGCCTGGCCACCGGGAATGTATGTGGTGGTGGTGTATAGCGATGGCAGGTCGGTGGGGAGAGGGAAGTTTGTAGTGCAGTAGCCCCATCTTATCGCTCCCAGCGATCGGATGGGTAAAAAACCCAGGCAATAATATCCGTCAGACCGCTGGGAGCGGTCGGACGGGAAAAGGAAATCCTCCGGAATTTTCCAAAATAACCTGACCATCTTTAAACTTTTTGGTTCAATATGTGTTTAATGATTTATAAATTTTCTTAAACATCACAACCCAAAGATTAACCCATGAGACTTGCTAAGCTAATATTACTACTCGCCTTACTTCTGTTACTGCCTGCATGGCTGCTTGCCCAAACCGGAACCATCCGCGGCAGGGTTTTCAATGAAAAAACCAACGAACCATTGCCATTTGTCAATATCGTTGTGTTCGGAACAAGCATTGGTTCAACCTCCGACCTTGACGGCAATTTTTTGTTTACCGGCATAACCCCGGGTTTTGTCAAACTCTCGGCTTCCTTCGTTGGGTTCGAATCCGTGACCACCACCGAATTTCTTGTTACCAATGCAAGAACCTCCACCATCGAAATTCCAATGCGTGAAATCGCAATTCAACTTGAACAGGTAGTGGTTCAGGCCTCGCTATTCAAACGCAAGGAGGAAAGCCCGGTTTCCATGCGAACGCTGGGCATTCAGGAGATTGAAAAAAATCCGGGTGGGAACCGCGATATCAGCCGTGTGATCCAATCCTTGCCCGGTGTGGCTTCCACACCTGCTTACCGCAACGATGTGATCGTGCGTGGCGGCGGCCCCAGTGAAAGCCGTTTTTACCTCGATGGCATTGAGATCCCAAACCTGAACCACTTTGCCACACAAGGCGCTTCGGGTGGACCGGTGGGCATTATCAATGTTGATTTTATCAGGGAAGTGGATCTTTATTCAGGTGCTTTTCCGTCAAACCGCGGCAATGCATTAAGTGCGGTTCTTGAAATGAGGCAGACCGATGGCAACCCCGACAAAGTAAATTTTCGTGGCTCGGTGGGTGCATCTGATCTGGCGCTTACGCTCGATGGACCTTTGGGTGAGCGATCCAATTTTATCATGTCGGCCAGGCGATCCTACCTGCAGTTTCTTTTTGATGCCATTGGCCTTCCTTTCCTTCCAACCTATAATGATTTCCAGGCCAGATACCGCATCAATTTCGATACACGGAACCAACTTACCATCATCGGGCTGGGCGCCATTGACCAGTTCAGGTTAAACACCGGCATTGAAAATCCGGACGAAAACCAGCAATACATCCTGGATTACCTTCCGGTGAACGAACAATGGAATTATACCATTGGCGGGGTTTACCGTCATTTTACCCAAAACGGCAACCACATGTTTGTGCTCAGCCGGAATATGCTGCGCAATGCTGCCTTCAAATTCCGTAACAACGATGAAACGGAAGCAAGGATTTTCGACTACGATTCTGATGAAATTGAAAATAAATTTCGTTACGAACGCAATGTGACCCTCAACGGTTTTCGGTTTAATTATGGTGCCGGAACCGAATATGCAAAGTACCTGAATGAAACCTACCGGGAAATTTTCCGCAGTAACGAAGCATTTGCGATCAATTACGACTCTTATATTGACCTTTTCAAGTGGAGCGTTTTCGGGCAGGTAAGCAAAAGTGTATTGCAGGAAAAACTGAACCTTTCATTGGGCCTCCGATCCGATGCCAACAGCTATTCCAAAAGCATGTCAAACCTGATTGACCAGCTTTCACCCAGGTTTTCGGCTTCATACGCCCTTACTGAAAAATTCTACCTGAATTTCAATACCGGCAGGTTCTACCAGTTGCCGCCATATACATCGTTGGGGTTCAGGAATAATGACCGGGAACTTGTAAATAAAAACAATGATCTGAAATATATTTCGGCCGACCATCTGGTGGCAGGCATTGAATACCAGCGCAACGAGGAGGCAAAGTTCACCATCGAAGGGTTTTTTAAAAACTACCGCAATTATCCGTTCTCTGTTGCTGATTCTATCTCAATCGCCAATAAGGGCGCCGATTTTGGAACCTATGGCGACGAAGAGGTTGTTTCGATCTCAAAAGGCCGCGCCTATGGAATGGAAGTGCTTTTGCAGGAAAGAGACCTGGCAGGATTCAATATAATTATGGCTTACACCTTTGTGAGGAGCGAATTTCAGAATACGGACAATGAATATATACCTTCGGCCTGGGACAACCGGCATATTCTTAACCTCACCGTTGGAAGGCAACTGAAAGGCAACTGGGATATCGGCGCCAAATGGCGTTTTGTTGGCGGGGCGCCTTATACGCCATGGGATATAGAGAAATCCTCACGCATAGATGCATGGGAAGCCAACAGCCGCGGCTATCTTGATTTTAACCGCTTTAACTCGCTACGTTTTGGAAATTTCCACCAGCTTGATATCCGCATTGATAAATCGTTTTTCTTCAACCGCTGGTCGCTGATGCTTTACACAGATATTCAAAATGCATATAATTTCCAGGTGAAAGACCAAAATATCCTGGTCCGGGAATTTGATGCCAATGGAAATCCGTTGATCAGTGATGGCAGATACAGCCTCCGGGAACTTGAAAATTTAAGTGGAACCGTGCTACCGACGATTGGGATTATTGTGGAATTTTAACTTATAAAAATATAGAGTGTTGAGGGAGAATATTGAGACCTCTCATAATAGACAATTCGCCCCTAAATTCCCTAAAGGGGACTTTCACAAATTTCTGATTTTTAGCGTTTCTCCGCCGCGGCAGATCAGGGCTAAAAACGATAAAAATCAGCAATTTGTGACTTTTCGGAATAGGCTCAATTTTGAATCTTGAATTTTGAATGTGGAATTTTGAATCTTAAAATAATGAAAATGAAGTTTGGACTAAACCTGGCATTTGCGTTGGCTTCGCTTTTAATGACAAGTCCGGTTATGGCTGGAGAGGAGTTTGATCCTCAAAAAAAGAAAAAAATGGCCGAAGAACCTGCAGTGATCATCACCAATCCGGAAGGCAATGGAAGTGAGATCATTATTGAATTCTGGAAAGGCAAATCGCATAATTATCCTTTGCTCGCTATCTGGGTTGAAGACGAGGAAGGTAATTACATTCAAACGCTTTATGTTTCGCAATCCATAGCTACCAGTGTATTTCGCCACGGACAGGCCGGTTGGGGACATTGGGATGAAGCGGTGGTGCGTCGTCCGGCATCGCTGCCATATTGGGCTCACCAGCGTGGGATCAAGGCTGATGATGGGCTGTACCTTCCTTCGCCTGAGAACCCGGTTCCAGATGCCTACACTGGTGCAACACCAACATCAGATTTTATTCTACAAACACGCGCTGACGGGAAATTGCCCCAGCAATTCAGGATATTGATGGAAATCAACCAGGCCTGGGACTGGAATAATTACTGGACCAACAATAAATATCCCGATGATAAAGATTATAAAACATCCAGTCAGCCGGCGCTGGTTTATGAATCCATCGTTAATACGGCTTCCGGGCAAAAGGAATTTGAAATGAAACCCATTGGCCACAGCCATTACTCAGGCAAAGACGGGGAACTTTACACCGAGCTTTCAACATTTACGACAGCATTGAATATTGTTGGAAAAGTAATTGTGCGGCTACCCTGAAGATACTCAATTAAATCCCCCCTGCCCCCCTTTTTCAAAGGGGGATGAGCTCTTCGCAAACTTGGTCAAAAGATTCCACCACCCAATTACTCCATCATTCCATTGCTCCATCACTCCAATTCAATCAACCAATTGACTATTTAACCAATCACACACTGTAACCCTGCATCACAAAATATCCTAAGTTAATAAATCCCCCCTGCTCCCCTTTTTCAAAGGGGGCTGAGCTCAATACAAGGTGGTTGCTGATAATGCTATAGGTTAGTCTTGTACTAAATAAGTTTACAAAAATACAAATCCCCCCTGCCCCCCTTTTTCAAAGGGAGATGAGTTCTTCGCAGACATTGTCACAATATTCCATCACTCCAACACTCCATTAACCCATTACTCCATCACCCCAATTCAATCAACCAATTGACTAATTAACCAATCGCACACTAACTTACTGCATCACCGCATCACTGCATCACAATTAAAAAGCATCACATTTCTTCCCCATTCTCCCCTTCTCACTTTCTTCCCTTCAACCCTCACTCTTATCCGGCAGCATCGGCACAAACCTGAAGGTGCCATGCTTTTCTTTGAGCATTTCGCCTTCACTGGTTTTGTGAACCACGGTCATGGTTTGAACATCCTCAGCGCCCAGGGGCAGGACTAACAAGCCTCCGGCTTTGAGCTGTTCAAACAATGGTTCGGGAATAAATGAAACTGCAGCGGTGATCAGGATTTTATCGAAAGGTGCAAAAGAAGGTAACCCAACAAACCCATCGCCGTAAAAGACTTTGATTGTGTTAAATCCGATGGCGGGCAGAAAAGTCCTGGCTTTCTGATACAGGGATTTGTGGCGTTCAATGGTAAACACTTTGGCTCCCATGCTTGCCAGAATGCTTGCCTGATAACCGGAACCGGTTCCTATCTCAAGAATTTTATCGCCTCTTTTAACTTCAAGCAACTGGGTTTGAAAAGCTACTGTATAAGGCTGCGAAATAGTTTGTCCGGCGCCAATAGGAAATGGCTTGTCATCGTAAGCAAATTCAAGAAAAGAAGATTCAAAGAAAAAGTGCCGTGGCACTGCGTCAATAGCCGAAAGTACTTCCCTGGAGGCGATGCCTTTACTCCTGATTGTTTCAACAAGTTTCTTTCTTAGTCCTTTGTGCCGGTAATTATCTTCCAGGTTTAAAGCCATAATATATTGAAATACAAAATTTTCAGCTTAAATGCGGTCACATGGCAAAAGTAGTAATTCGGTTCGGGAAAAATATTAGATTTGCAAAAAAAACACCTATGTTAAAGATTGGCGTTCTAGGCGCAGGACACCTTGGCAAGATCCATATCAGATGTATTAAACAAATCCCGGAATATGAGTTGGTTGGCTTTTTCGATCCAAGCGAAAAAATTGCCAGGAAAGTGGAAGCTGAAGAAAGCGTCAAACTCTTTGATGATATTGAACACCTGATTGATGCCGTTGATGTGGTGGATATTGTGACCCCAACGGTTTCACATTTCGATTGTGCACAACGTTCTCTCCGCAAGTTTCGTCATGTATTTATTGAAAAGCCCATTGTAGCAACTCCCGATGAAGCGCTCAAACTCATTGACATTGCCACCGAAGCCGGTGTGAAAGTCCAGGTTGGTCATGTTGAACGCTTCAACCCGGCATTTCTTGCAGCCCAGTCTTACCTTGGAAGCCCAATGTTTATTGAAGCACACAGGCTTTCACAATTCAATCCACGCGGAACCGATGTGCCCGTGGTACTCGATCTGATGATCCATGACATTGACATTATAATGAGTGTGGTTAAATCGAACATTAAAAAAATCAATGCCAGCGGGGTATCAGTGGTAAGCGACACGCCCGATATTGCCAATGCCCGCATTGAATTTGAAAATGGCTGTGTTGCCAACTTGACTGCGAGTCGCATTTCAATGAAAAACATGCGCAAATCCCGTTTCTTCCAGCGTGATAGCTACATATCCGTTGACTTTCTTGACAAAGCCGTTGAGATCATTCGCATGAAAAATGTTGAATCAGCAGATATTGACCCCCTGGCAATGATCCTTGATATGGGCTCCGGAAAAACACCCCGGCAGTTATTTTTCGACAGGCCGAAAGTTCCGGCTGTAAATGCAATCGTTGAAGAATTGAGAAGTTTTCAAATCGCGATCCAAAACGACAAAACACCTCCGGTGACCATCAACGATGGCTACATTGCTTTGGAGGTCGCACATCAGATTATTAAAAAGATCAATCAAACGGCATTGAATATTGTCTGATTCCTAGTTTAATCCTTGAATTTTTCATTATGCCTTCAGCTCCATTTAGGCGCAATATAAGCTCCGGATATGCGTTCCTTTCGCAAGACTCCACAGCACCGGAAAGTTACGCTATGCGACCCACTTCTTTACAACGCTATTTAATTTTATTTCTCATCGCCACCGCTCTCAATGCTTGCGATCCAAAAGGTGATGATGGAATTCCGGCGTATATCCACATCGAAGAAATCGGACTAACAACGGAACCTGGACAGGGAACTGCTTCGCATAAGATCACCGATGCCTGGGTGTATATTGACATGAAATTAATTGGCGTTTTTGAGTTGCCAGCTACCTTTCCTGTACTGCAACAAGGTGATCAGGAAGTTACAATTTATGCAGGCATCAAAATAAATGGAATTGCTGCTACACGTTCGGCTTACCCGTTTTTCACGCCCATAATCGTTGATGTGAACCTTACGCCTGGTGTTGTTGACACCATCAGCAATGCAGTAGTTTCTTACGATCCTGAAACAACTTTTTCGTGGATGGAGGACTTTGACGGTGCACTCTCCATTGACACAACTTCAAACAGCGAAACCAATTTGGTAAGAATCTCCGATCCGGATCTTATATTCAGCTTCGATAACGAGCCAAACGATTATTCAGCCATGGCTTCAGTTTCGGGCGATACCCTTTTGTTTGAATGTGCTACTATTCAAAGTCTTGAGTTCCCTGAAGGCGGCAAACCTGTATTCCTCGAGATGAATTACAAAAACAATCATAATCTTACGGTTGGCCTGACTATGGTTTCATCAGGCCAGACTGTCCAGCAAGCGCTGCTGGTACTCAACCCTTCTGAAACCTGGAATAAGATTTATATCAATTTAACGCCGACAATATCATACTTTTACAATGCTACCGACTTCAGGATTTTCATAGGTTTACTCAGAACTCCTGAAACTGAAACAGCCACCATCTACTTCGACAATCTCAAGCTTGTTTATTAACCCTCGAACCACATGAACAGAAAACGACAAGTTGCCAAGTACGTTATTGCAGATCTTTTAACAGCCGCAATAGCATGGAGTTTGTTCTTTCTTTACAGAAAATCAGTTCACGATATTGAAATTCAGGAAAATTACGGTCAGATTTATGCCGATGCCAATTACTATATTGGCGTTACAGTCGTTCCTCTTTTCTGGCTCATCCTCTACACAATGGCGGGGACTTACCGGCGTATTTACCGTAAATCGCGGCTTAAAGAGCTCGGTCAAACACTCTTCATCACATTGCTGGGCGTTATTATCATCTTCTTCGCCCTAATCCTCGACGACATCGTAATTTCATACAAAACTTATTACCAATCATTTCTTGTTCTATATGCCTTGCATTTTGGGATCACTTATCCCATCCGGTTAATTATTACCTCAATTACGGCATATAAAATCCATCATAAACTTATTGGTTTCAATACTGTAATTGTAGGAAGCAATGGCAACGCTATAAAAGTATTTAATGACATTGAAAACCAGGAGCGTTCTTCCGGCAATAAATTCATTGGATTTGTAAATGTTGAATCCTACGATAATTACAAAGTCGAAAAGTATTTGAAACACCTTGGGGATCTAAGCGACCTGAAAAGGATCGTAACAGACAATAAGATTGAAGAAGTGATTATTGCCATTGAGCGGTCGGAGCATAAAACCATTGAAATGATTATCACACAACTGCAGGACGTGAATGTGATCATCAAGGTTATTCCCGATATGCAGGATTTTCTTTTGGGAACCGTTAAGGTGCAATCCATTTTCCACACGCCTCTTATACAAATTTCGCCTGATCTGATGCCACCCTGGCAGCAAAGCATCAAAAGGGCTATGGATATAGTACTATCAATTCTGGCAATAATTATTTTATCACCAGTTTACATTGCCACTGCCATTGGTGTTAAATGGTCTTCCAAAGGGCCCATCATTTATTCGCAAGAGCGCATCGGCATCTATGGAAAACCTTTCAAGATGCATAAATTCCGTTCAATGTATTCCGATGCAGAAAAAGGTGTTCCGATGCTTTCATCTCGGGCGGATAGCCGTATCACACCTTTCGGCCGGTTCATCCGTAAAGTGAGATTGGATGAGATACCGCAGTTCTTTAGCGTTTTAATCGGCGATATGTCGCTGGTAGGACCTCGCCCGGAGCGCCAGTTTTTCATTGACCAGATTGTTCAACGTGCACCACATTATAGAATATTACAAAAAGTCAAACCCGGAATTACTTCCTGGGGCCAGGTAAAGTTTGGCTATGCCGAAAATGTGGACGAAATGATCGAACGATTGAAATATGATATCCTCTACATCGAAAACATGTCCATAGCCATGGATATCAAGATCATGATCTATACAGTGCTGATTGTGGCAATGGGCAGGGGGAAGTAGTTGGGAGTGGGAGAAGTGGAGAGTTGGAGAATTGGAGAAGGTGAGAAAATGAGAAGATGAGATTGGGGGACTTAGAAACGAAGGGACGAGGGACGAAGAGACAGAGAGAAGAAGGCGACGAAGGGACGAGGAGACGAACAGACAAAGAGACGAAGGATGGGGAGACAAAGAGAGGAAGAGATAAGCAGCCAGCAGTAACATGCAACCAATCTTCTGAACCGTGGACTGAATCGCTGTTATTTCAGATTGCTCCGGCTTCGATCATTCTTACAATATGTTCAATGTCTTTGTCGGTGCCAAACGGGTCGTATTTCACTTTGAGGTCGAAGCTAAAAATCCTTGCAAAAGACTGCCAGAAAAATGCCCTGAATTTCCCTCTGAACTCACTCACCAAATCATAGGAAGTATTACCGGTTTCACGGTCAATCAGTTTCAGCACAATCCAGCCTTGAGTAAAAGTTAGTTGTTTCAGGTCTTCTTCAAATTCTTCACGGATCTGATCTTCTGCCTCGCGCATCAGTTCCTTCTTTTCCCAATCAGTGCTTACAAGTGCAAGCTGGTTTTCATATTCAATTAACCGGATACTGGCAAGTTTTGCATAAGGATAAGCGATTTTTACATTTCTTACTAATCGGTCGTAGCGGCGTTGTTCGGCTGCATTTTTGAAAACCGGGGGCGCAAATTTCACAAACTCGGGCAGGGTAATAATAGCTAAGGTATCTCCATTTTCGTCAATAATGGCTTCGCTTATTACGGGCCATACATTTTGGGAGTATGAAGATGAAATGCCCAATAAAAAAAATATGATTGTGCAAAGTAGCGCTCTCATCATTGACCAAATAGGTTTGAAGTTCAAACGCCGGGAAATAGGCAATAAGTATGCCAACGCTAAAGGATCAGGC
The DNA here is from genome assembly GCA_014860575.1 of Bacteroidales bacterium. NCBI lineage: Bacteria > Pseudomonadati > Bacteroidota > Bacteroidia > Bacteroidales > Bacteroidales bacterium. The sequence goes on along the minus strand of JACZJK010000056.1, from coordinate 70,304 downwards.
AACTTTAAGCCTTGCAATGCTTGAATGGTTGAGCTTTTCTTCGGCGTACCGCTTTGTGATTTTCAGTTCATGGGCATGGTTTGCCTGCGAAGGCATCTCAAACATGGCATCGGTCATTATTGCTTCAAGGATTGAACGTAAACCGCGTGCACCCAGTTTGAACTCGACGGCTTTATCAACCACGAAATCGTAAACACCGGGACTAAAACTAAGTGCAATATTGTCCATCTGAAACAGACGCTCATATTGCTTGATCAATGAATTCTTCGGTTCAACCAAAATCCTTTTTAATGTATCTCGATCCAAGGGATTCAGGAAGGTAACTATAGGCAAACGGCCTACGAGTTCCGGAATCAGACCGAAACGTTTCAAATCCTGTGGAGCCACATACTGGGTAAGGTTACCTTTGTCGAAGTCCTGCCGGTCCTGTTCTTTTTTGAATCCAACCACATTGGTTTGCAAGCGTGAAGCAATGATTTTCTCAATACCATCGAATGCGCCTCCGGTAATAAAAAGGATATTCTGAGTGTTCACCTGCAACATTTTTTGTTCGGGATGCTTGCGGCCACCCTGTGGCGGAACATTCACAACTGTTCCTTCAAGCATTTTCAATAATGCCTGTTGAACGCCTTCGCCTGAAACATCGCGGGTGATGGACGGGTTATCGCTTTTGCGTGCAATTTTATCAATCTCATCAATAAAAACAATTCCGCGTTCGGCAGCAGCGATATCGTAATCTGCTACCTGGAGCAGGCGTGCCAGGATGCTTTCAACATCCTCTCCTACATACCCCGCTTCAGTAAGCACGGTAGCATCGGCAATGCAAAAAGGAACCCTCAGCAGGCGGGCAATGGTTCTGGCAAGCAATGTTTTCCCGGTTCCGGTTTCGCCTGTCATAATGATGTTCGATTTTTCGATCTCAACATCATCAGCCTTTTCCTTGCCCTTGGGCTGCAGAATACGTTTGTAATGGTTGTAAACTGCCACTGAGATCACCTTTTTGGCATCATCCTGCCCAATCACATATTGATCGAGGTATTTTTTAATTTCCACAGGCTTGAGTAACTCGATATGTGCTGAATACTTTCTGCTTTTTGCGCCTGCTTCCTCAGTAATAATTTCCTGAGCCTGCGAAATACAGAAATCGCAGATGTGGGCATCAATACCAGCTATCAAAACGTTGGTATCGCGTTTTTCCCTTCCGCAGAACGAACAGCGTTCATAATTTTTTGCCATGTGTAAATGTTTAAGCCGGCTAAAGCCAACTATTTTTTAACATTCTTAAATAAGACCTCGTCAATCATGCCGTAAGTTTTAGCTTCTTCGGCAGTCATCCAGTAATCCCTGTCAGAGTCTTTTTCTACTTTTTCAAATTTCTGCCCCGAATGCGATGCAATGATTTCATACAATTCAGCGCGAAGCTTAAGAATTTCCCGGGCTGTTATTTCAATGTCCGAAGCCTGTCCCTGGGCACCACCCATCGGCTGATGAATGAGGATGCGGCTATGTTTCAGTGCGGTTCTTTTCTTCGGTGCTCCGGCACACAAGAGTACTGCGCCCATTGAAGCTGCAATACCGGTGCAAATGGTTGCCACATCGGGGGCAATGTACTGCATGGTATCATAAATCCCAAGGCCGGCATACACCGAACCACCGGGGGTGTTCAAGTATATCTGTATATCTTTCTTTGCATCAGATGATTCAAGAAAAAGAAGTTGGGCCTGAATAATATTAGCAACATAATCATCAATGGGTACGCCCAGGAAGATGATGCGATCCATCATCAGTCTTGAAAAAACATCCATAGTGGCGATGTTGAGCTGGCGTTCTTCAATAATGGTTGGCGATATATAGCCGTTCACTGTTGAAGTGTAATGATCGAGGGTGAGGCTGTTAATGCCCATGTGCCTGGTGGCGTATTTTTTGAATTCGTCCTGTTTCATATTTTCTGTATTTCAAAAATCAATTTAGTATCACGTGTTCTTTTAATGGCGATGTCCTTCGTGGTCATGATCATGATCGTGATCATGATCGTGGTTGTGATCATGGCCGTGATGGTGATGATGGTCATGATCGTGGTCGTGATGGTGATGATGGTCGTGGTCGTGGTCGTGCTCATGATCGCGGTCGTGGTCGTGATCGTGGTCGTGATCGTGGTCATGATGGTGACTTGCGCCCATCAACGCAATGAATTCTGGTAATGAAAGTTCTTTGGTTTGCAGATTTAATTGTTCTTTCATAACCTGCAGCAATCGGCCATTGAAAATATCAGCTTCAATACGCTCAGCATCTTCGTCCTTGCTCAAAACCCTTTTTATGAGGTCCTTCATCCTGTCGTCAGTTTCATCGAATGTTTGCCCGAACCTTCCGGTGAAATAGGCTTTCACATAATTTTCAAGATCTTCCTCCGTAACCCTGATGTTGTATTGTCTTCCAATCTTTTGTTTTACAAGATCCCATTTCAGACTTTTAGCAAGGTTTGGAAAGTCCTTTTCAATTTCCTGTTCTGTTACTTTTCCCTGATTGCTTTCGAGCATCCAACGTTTCAGGAAATCTTCGGGTAAATCAAAGCTGTTAAGTTCCATAATCTTATCTACAGCATCCTGCAAGAACTTTTTATCGCTTTCTGTTGAAAAGTTCTTCTCAATTTGCCCTGCAAGCCGCTCACAAAAAGCTTCTTCATCAAGACTTTCTTCTCCGGGATATACCTTATTGAAAAGTTCATTGTCAATTTCAGCCGGAACCATCCTTGATATGTCTTTCACCGTGAACCGGAACATTCCTGATTTGTTTGCCGCTTCTTTCTCAGTTATTTTTAACAAACGTGCAATGTCTTTGTTTTCAGGAAACAATTCTCGTAGGTCAAAATCGAGTATATCATCAGCTTTAAGTCCTATAAAACGAGCTTTCTGTTCCTCTGTGCTGATGGAAGGCGGGTAAATGTAAGTGTCAACATTAAAGCCTTTTTCAAGTTCATTTCCGTTAGAAGCAAGTTGCACCAGGTGACCGTCAATCCAGTCAGTCTCTTCGGAAGCTTCCACCTTATCCATTCTTCCATGTTGCTGTGCCAGGCGTTTCACTTCTTCATCAATCTGCTCATTGTCGGGTTTGATCTTGAAATAGTCCACACTGATCTGATCCGAGAAATTAAGTTCAAATTCGGGAGCCAGGCCTATATCGAAATACAAATCGAAGCTGCTTTGGGAGTTCCAGTCAACCATGCCGGTTTTTTCATCGTTGGGTATTGGGTATCCAAGCAATTTTACCTCATTTTCACGCAGATATTTGGTTAATTCTTCTGAAACCAGCTTGTTAACCTCCTCAGCCATCACGGCAGTACCGTACATTTTTTTCACCATTCCGATGGGAACCTTGCCCGGCCGGAAACCTGGCACGTTGGCTTTTCGCTGATAATCTTTCAGTATCTTATTAACTTTTTCGAGATAATCTTCTTCTTTGATCTCAACTTTTAATGTAGCGGTGAGTTCGCTGCTTGGTTCTTTTGTAATATTCATGTATAAAAAAATTGGGATATTTTGGTAGATAGGAGACCGGTTGCCTGCTTATTCAGGCATTTCGTGCCTGATCGTTTTCAGATTCCGGGTTTTATGGTCCGTGTTATTAATTCCTTGTTTGGGTCTTTTCTATTCATTAATTCCTTCAAAAAAAAGTGCGGAAGAGGGGACTTCATCCCCCCTCTGTACTCCGCGCTATTCCTTACTTCCCGTTATGTCTGTTTTGTCTGATTTGTATAATTGTCTTTGCTATTTTTGTATTTTGGGCATATATACACTATCCGCATTGTGCGCTCTTTCTTTTATGATCATCAAAATGCTTTTGCAGGAAATCAATATGCTCTTCCAGTTTTTTCTTGCTCTCCCGGTCCTCGTTCCATTTTCCAAGCATATCAAGATATACAGAGCGGGGAATGTAACCCCCATAGTGAATAGCTCCTTCTTTTACCATAGTAAGTTGTGCTTCTTCATCCTCCCACCAATATGATGGTGATACACCTAAGCCATCACTTATCATCTCAAGAGTGCTTATACGGGTGTTTTGCTCATTAAAAATCCTATCGAAAGTTGATTTTGGCATTCCAATTTTTCTACAAAACTCTATATGAGAAGGAAATCGCTTTTCAACCTCTTCTTTTATCTTATTGTAATTCATGGAATTATATTTAGATGCTTTCTAAATAAGTATTAAAATGAGTTTTTTTAACACACTAAAATAGGATTTCACACATTTTACTGTATCTTTGTCGCACAATTCACGCACAAATATAACACAACGATCACACAAATTAATAATTCAAAAGAATGATTACCCAGGACGAGCTAATTAAAATAAGAGAAAACCTCCCATCAAACCACCTGAAAACCCTTTTTGAAACCCTTAAAGGGCAATGGTCAAAAAGCCTTATAGAAAAAGTCTTGCGCGGCGATCGCAATAATGATGAAATCCTTGATGCAGCCATTGAACTTGCCCACATCAACCAATGCAAAAAAATCGCTCTGCAGGAGCGCATCAATACACTAACCTAAAACCTTTTAATCATGCAAATTACAATTACACAAGGAATTGAGTTCTTTAAACTCAACGGCGAACTCAACATCATTCGGGATAGCAAAGTACATCCCTGGAATGAAATCAAAAGCAGCGAACTTGAAATGCTTCGCCGGGATCTTGACCGCTTCCCGGAAAAAGAAGCTGCCCTGGAACGTGCCGGAATCCACGGTGTGGATCAATTGTACCATTTTGCCAATTGCTACCATGGCGATCTGAACAATGAGCCTGATTTCATCAATGGCCGGAATAACAGGCAGGATTATGAATACTGCCAGTGCGATGCCCGGGGTACCGGCAAATGCAATTTCTCTGAAGTGCTGTGCGGCAAAGGATCCTATCACGCACCCTTTGGAAATCTTTCCCCACGTGAGGTTGAAGTCGCGCAAAAAGTTGCCGATGGCCTTACCGACGATGAAATAGCTGAAAGGCTTTTCATTTCACGCAACACCGTGAAAACACACATTTCTCATATTGGTGATAAAATCGGACGAAACACCCGCAGCTTTATCGCCTCTTTTGCTATCCGTCACAATTTATGTTAACCTTAATACTGAAACCATGAAATTCTGGAGTATCGCTTTCGGAGCACTTGCCATCGCCGCATTTATTGCAGGGCTGTTAGGCTATCACCTGCAATTCATTGTATTTATTATTGCCGGATGCCTCAGTTACCTCTTTTACCTGTCTCACCTCGATGAGCAAAAGTTTAACCTCTAATCTTAAAAGTATGTTACCAAAATCCATCGGAGTAATCCTCGACACCTTTCTCGAAAAATATCCATCAGACGATATTGAAAATGATCCCGAGATAGGAGAACTTTTTCAAAGCCTCAAACGCAAGTTTGAATACTATGGCAGAGATTTTACTGAAATCCAGCAAGGCCGCACCCTGAAACTCTTGCAGAAGTACTTACCTGAAATGCTATAACCATGCAAACTTTCATCACCACCTACGCCGGACGCGGCAGCGGAGTATTCCCAGCCGAAACCCGCGACCAGGCAATCAACACAGTATATGAGAACCTGAAACAATCAGGCATCACACCCGACCGGCGACTGATCAGCGCCTGGCCTGTTCGCAAAAAGAAAAAACCAGCCTATTAACCTTTTAAATATCTATTATGAGAACCAGACCCACCAAAGTAACCATTAAAAAGCTGTACCCGGTGCAGCACCTCACCAAAGTGAGCATCCAGAAGATGGAAGTGGTTGAAAAAGCCACTTTAAAACCCAACGGCGAATTACACAACAAAGAGCATGTCCTTACAATGCAAGCCCTTAACGAAGGCATCAACCTGCTCGATGGGGTTGCCGCTGGCGACCAGGTTGAAATAACCTGCCATGTAAACGGCAAAGAAACCGCGACCGTGGAAGGAATCAAACGCTGGACTGATCTCCGCCTTGCCTCACTCCGTAAACTCGATCTGCATGTTTAGCGCATACAGTTTCCCCGGCTTCACGGGCACCAGCGCTATACGTCACAACATACCTCTCAATAACATTGAGAAGGCAGTGTGCGAAGCTTTCTTTGTTACTCCTGAAAAACTACGGGAGAAAAACGAAAGCGGAGAACTTTCCCGCAAACGGGAAATAGTAAAAGCCCGCCATACCTTTTACTGGCTCGGGAAAAAATACACCCTTCACAGCCTTGCGAGACTAGGCATACACTTTAATCAAGATCATGCCAGCGTCCTCCATAGCATTCGCCAGGTTGACAATATGATTGATTCGAAGGATAAGGCTTTCCTTCCTTTGATCAAGCACGCCGAAACATTATTATTACCCTTCATCATCAAAGGTTATGAAAACCAAAAAGCAAACACTCCAATTGAACTCAGACAACGCATCAAGCCGCCGCGCATTCAACCGGCAAATAGAATCCAAAATCCTCGGCGCTGCAAGCCGGCACTTCCGGGAACGCGCACAAGAACTATCGCGCCTCCTTACTTCAGAACAAGTCTCAGGGTCAACGCTACCACTTAACGATTTAACCTGATGCTGAAATTTGCAGATATGTTCGCCGGAGGTGGCGGCACAACTACAGGAGCGCTGAATGTGCCTGATCTTTACGTTGCCTGGGCACTCAACCATGATCCGGTTGCGATCGCAACACACGCTGCGGCTCATCCGGAAACAAAACATTACCAGGCCGACATCCGCACCCAGGACGTAAACGTACTTGAACCTGTTGATATTCTCTGGGCATCTTTAGAGTGTACTGAGCACAGCAAAGCCAAAGGCGGTAAAGAAAAGAACGTTGGTAGCTTCACCCTGGGCTGGGAGCTGTACCGCTACCTGCGCGCAGTTAACCCGGACTCGCTGATGATTGAGAACGTCAGCGAATTCGTTCGCTGGGGAGAGCTGAAGAATGGCAAAAGGGTAAAGGAATCAGAAGGTTCAGAATACATTAAATGGGTGAATACCATCAGGGAAATGGGTTGGAGCAACTACCAATACCGTTTCCTGAACGCCGCCGATTTTGGAGCTCCCACACGCCGGATCCGCTACTTTGGGATCTTCACAAAACCCGGGATCAAAATCAACTGGCCCGAGCAAAGCCACCACCAAAGTCCTATGAACATCTTCGGCTTGCCGCAGTGGGTTCCGTGCCGCGATTATATTAACCTCGAAAACGAAGGAAACTCCATTTTTGGCCGCGCTAAAAATCCAAACGTAGCCAAAGGCAAGCGCCATCCACTTTCAGTGAACACCCTTCGCCGCATTGCCGGAGGCATTAAGAAGTTCGCTCCGGAAGTCCATTTCATTATGAAATACTACGGCACTGGCCACAACTGCCAGAGCATTAATGAGCCATTGCACACGGTAAGAACCCACGAATCCCACGCGCTCATTACTGTTGAGAAGATGCAGTTCATTCAGGATTATTGCCACATGGATTACCATGATACGCTTGATGAACCGCTTCGCACACAGCTCACAAGGCAAACCAAGCAACTAATTACGGTTGAAAAGCAATTGCTGATGGATGGAAACTATAACCGCGACAATGTTTGTTCATCTATTGACAAACCCACCAACACTGTGGTTGCAGGCGGGTCCAAAAGATTGATCACATGCCGGGCCCAGTTCATTGCAAAATATTTTAATGGCAAACGTCAGAACGGCAATGTACAGCATCATTGCGAACCGGTGGAAGTTCCTTTTCCAACCATCACTACTGTAAACCGCAATGTACTGATCAGCACCAGGGCACAGTTCATCAGCCAACAAAACAACAGCAACGGAAACAACAACAAATCCATTGATCAACCGCTGGGCGCTCTCACAACAAAGGAGAAGTTCCAGTTCATTACCGCATATTTTAACAGCAGCGGCAATCCCGGGAGCCAGAACCAAAGCCTTGAGCAACCGCTGAACACCATTCTAACCGGAACCAACAAAAAGGCTTTGATCACAGCCAACACCAACGGCATGATTGATTTCGATGTGAAAATGAGGTTCCTTAGTGAAGATGAACTAGCTGCCATCATGGGTTTCCCTGCAGGTTATTTCAAACGCCCCGGCCTGAAGCTCAACAAAAAGCAGATCATCAAAATGATCGGCAATGCAGTGCACGTCACCATGGCCGAGATACTGATCCGTGAAGTAGCCGGATCCTTAAATAATATACTGAGTAAAACCGCTTAACAATTAAAATAACCGCAAAGACGCGAAGACGCAAAGAAACCAGTAACCAGCACCACGCAACTATGAAAATCTACATCTCCGGCCAAATCTCAAACCTGCCAAAAAGCGAAGCGCTCAAACACTTCGGCCACGCCGAAAACTTATTGAAATCAAAAGGCCACAAAACCGTAAATCCACTTACCCACGGCCATAACAACGTCGGCACATGGGAAGAATACATGCTTGAAGACATCCGCCTTTTGTTTCAGTGCCAGGCCATCTACATGCTCCCAAACTGGGAATTCAGCAAAGGCGCCCGCATCGAGCACGCCATCGCCACAGAACTCAACATCCCAATCTACTATCAGGGCTACAAAGAACCCACCACTGCATCACAGCAACACTGTATAACCGCTTAACACAATAAACTTATGAAAGAATCCCCTATCCTTTTCTCAACCCCAATGCTACAGGCCATCCTCGATGGCCGCAAAACCCAAACCCGGCGAATTATAAAGCCGCAACCAAACTCACACGATGATGGTAACTTCCCGTGGCTGATAGAAGAAGACTGTGTACCTATACCCATCAAATGCCCCTACGGCCATCCCGGCGACCTGCTCTGGGTAAAAGAAACGTTTGCTTTATCCTCTACCCGATGGCGTTATAAAGCCGACAGTGATTGGACTTTTGAAGAAAAAGAAATGGGTGAAGATGCCAAATGGAAATCCTCCCGCTTCATGCCCAAAGCCGCCGCCCGCATCTGGCTGCAAATAGAAGAAATCCGGGTTGAAAGGTTGCAGGATATCACATATCAGGACATCTTGCAGGAAGGCATGCCAAAGCCTTTAGGCGATTACAGTTCCCCCGTAGATTGGTTTGAAAAACTTTGGACTAAAATCAACGGCCCCGGTTCCTGGGATGCAAACCCCTGGCTCTGGGTCATAACCTTCAAAATCATTTCCACAACCAGCAAACCCAATCTTGAATCTGAAATCTCAAATTTTGAATCATGAGCAAAATCGAATGGACCAACCGCACCTGGAACCCCGTAACCGGCTGTGATCTCGCTTCACGGGGCTGCGAAAACTGCTATGCAATGCGCATCACTAAACGCTTGCAAAAAATACCACTCACAGCCGAGAAATACAAAAAAGGGAACGAAGTAGTAATGCATATAGATGAACTATTCCGGCCTGAACGCTGGCGCAAGCCATCCATGGTATTTGTGTGCTCAATGAGCGATCTGTTTCACGAAAATGTAACTGATGTATTTATCCGTGAAGTCCTCTATGCAATTAAGAAATGCCCTCAGCACACCTTTCAAATTCTCACCAAACGCCCGCAACGTGCCGTTGAATTCCTACGCCGCAACAATATCACCATCCTACCAGGTAATGTATGGTTTGGCGTAAGTGCGGAAGATCAGGAACAAGCCGAATTCCGTATCCCCTATCTCCTTAAGATTCCTGCTCATATCCGCTTCATCAGCGCCGAACCCTTATTAGGATCCATTGATCTTACCTCTTTCCTCAATCCGAAATTAAATTGGATCATTGCCGGTGGCGAAACCGGTCCAGCATCCCGCCCCATGCACCCGGATTGGGTCCGCTCACTTCGCAATCAATGCCAGCAATCCAACACCCCGTTTTTCTTTAAATCCTGGGGAGAGTTCAAACCCAATTTTCAACCCTTTCATTCACTACAGCATTGGGTAAACAAAGCCCAAACATGGCTGGCCGGTAATGAATGGCGCAGAGATTTCGATAAATGTATTGATCTTACAGGGAAGCACCTGGTTCGTGGTGCCGACTTTCAAGATGCTGAATACCCAGTTTATCCAATGTGGAAAACCGGAAAAAAAGCCTCCGGCAACACCCTCGACGGCCAAACCCATACTGAATTCCCTTCGCCCCATGCCCCATGCCCTGAACCGACTGCTTTTTGAATCTTGAATCTTGAATTTAAAATCTTGAATCTGTGAAAATCTCCGAACCAATCCACGACCTCCCCATCGCCGAAGTGATAGAGAAACACGTTGCCCTCAAAAAGCAAGGTGCTAACCATACAGCCTGCTGCCCGCTGCACAATGAAAAAACGCCCTCTTTCATTGTATTTGGCAAAACCAACACATTTAAGTGCTTCGGCTGCGGCAAAGGCGGCGATGCCATAAACTTTATCATGGAGCTGAAGCAACTCGATTTCATCGAAGCTTGCAAACTCATAGCACAGGATCATGGCCTTGCTCTTGACTTTAAAGAAGAAAAAGAAGCTGACCCAACGGCGCGTGAGCGCCGCACCCGCCTGCTGGAACTTATGCACCACGCCCAGCAATATTTTGTGAACCAGTTAAAGGATCCTGAAAACAAGCCCGCCTTTACTTACGCCCTGCGCCGCTGGAACCCCGAAACCATAAAAACCTGGAGCATGGGTTATGCACCAAACCAATGGCACGGCTTGCAAAACCACGCCAAAGCCCTTGGTTTTACCGACGCTGAACTTAAAGAAGCCGGTCTTATCAGCGAAAGCAAAGGCAAAACCTTTGATACCTTCCGTAACCGCCTTATGTTCCCCATCACCAACCTCAACGGCAAAGTGATTGCCTTCAGCGGACGTGATTTAAGTGATGTATCCAAAACCCCAATCCCACCCGATATTATCGCTCCAAGCGATCCTATCGGTGATCAACCAGAAACCAGCAACCAGTAACCAGCAACCTGTAACATCTAACCACTATGGCCGACACAGCAACGATTCCCAAATACATCAACTCCCGCGAAACATCCCTCTACACCAAGGGGCAAACCTTCTTCGGCCTCACGCAAGCCTTTGCCGGGATCCGAAAATCAGGATCCGCTTATCTGGTGGAGGGAAACCCCGATGTGATACGCATGCATGAAATCGGCATCACCAACACCATTGCACCGCTGGGAACAGCCCTCAGCCAGGATCAGGCCGAATGGCTCAAAAAACAATGCACCCGCGTAACAATCATTGGCGACAGCGACGATGCCGGCAAGAAAGCCGTGGTTCGCAATGCAGAAATATTGATCCGCCTTGGTTTGTTCGTGAATTTGATCACCCTGCCCGACGATAGCAAAGAAGACCCTGATAGCTTCTTCGCCGCCCACGATTTTGCCGCATACGAAAAAGAAAACCACCAGGATTACATCCTTTGGTTCGCACAACAAAAAGCCGAAAAAGCCAAACGCCCCGATGTAAAGCACGAACTCATAGGTCACATCAGCGAACTCATACACTGCCTGCCCGAAAGCAGCCACGAGTTGTATGTTGAGCAGGTATGCAAGCTCATCAAACCCAAAAAAGCCTGGACCGACGAACTCAAGCAGCTCAGCATACTCGATGCCCCAAAATCCGAAAAAGAAGATCGCTTTATCGTTCCCCAGCATGTTGATGCAAATACCTTCGAGGAATACGGTTTTTATGAAGATCAGTACCGCTATTTTTTCCGAACCTCAAAAGGCATCATCCGGGGCAGCAACTTTGTGATGCGCCCACTCTTCCATGTTGAGAGCGTAAACGAGGCCAAGCGACTCTTTGAGATCATCAATGAGTTTGGATACAAGCGGGTGATTGAACTAGCCCAGCGCGACCTGGTAAGCCTGCAGAGCTTCAAGCTCCGGGTTGAAAGCATTGGTAATTTTTTGTGGGAAGCCGGCGATGTTGAACTCAACAAGCTCAAGCGTTACATCTACGAAAAAACAGCCACCTGTATCGAGATCAAACAACTTGGCTGGCAAAAAGAAGGTTTCTGGGCATGGGGCAACGGCATCTATAACGGAGCCTACCATGGCGTTAACGAGTTCGGAATTGTTGATCATAACGAGTCGAATTACTACATCCCCGCGTTCTCAAAAATTTATGTCGGCGAGCACAACCTCTTTGTAAGCGAGCGCCGCTTTATCCACCATCCCGGTGCAGCCGAAATGTTTGATATTGTGTTCAGCCTCGAAAAAGTGTTCGGCCCCAATGCCCGCATTGCTTACTGTTTTTACCTCGCTACTTGCTTCCGCGACATCATTGTTGGCCGCTTTGGTTTCTTCCCTATGCTTAATCTTTTCGGACCCAAGGGCGCCGGTAAAACCGAAATGGCCATCAGCATGTTGCATTTCTTCGGTAAGCAAAACCGTGGGCCAAACATCAACAACACCAGCAAGGCTGCCCTGGCCGATCACATTGCACAGCATTGCAACGCCCTTTGCCATATTGATGAGTATAAAAATAACATGGAGTTCGAAAAAATTGAGTTCCTCAAAGGCATCTGGGATGGTACCGGCCGCACCCGCATGAACATGGAAAAGGATAAGAAAAAGGAAACTACCAGTGTTGATGTTGGGCTAATGTTGTCAGGACAAGAAATGCCCACGGCAGACATAGCTTTGTTCAGTCGTATGCTGTTTATCACCTTCACACAAACCGAGTACAACGACGACGAAAAACAGCGCTTTAATGAGCTTAAAGATACCCTGCATGCCGGTGTGACCCACCTCACGCACGAAGTGCTCAGCAACCGCAAACATTTTATCGAAAATTACTGGCACCAGTATGATGAAGTTTGCTCTGAAATAAACGCGCTGCTGGGAACCGAAGTAATCGAAGACCGTATTTTCCGCAACTGGGTAATAGTTATTGCCGCTTTCCGAACCCTGAAGGATAGGATAAAAACTCACATCAACTACAAAGAGCTGCTGCAGCAAAGCGTTGAACTGATCATGCGCCAGAACAAAGAAACCAAGCGCACCAACGATGTTGCCAACTTCTGGGATATATTTACCTTCCTTGTAAAAGAAAACGAACTGGTTGATAAAGTTGACTTCAAGGTATTGTTTCGCAACGAAGACCTTACAACCGACCGGGGCAAGATTGGTTTTGCCGAATCGCCGCGCAACATCATCTATTTGAACCACACCCGCATTTTTCAGAAGTACCGCAAGCACGGAGCCCAAACCCGCGATATGGTGCTGCCCATCAAAACACTTGAATATTACCTGGCCAACTCAAAAGAATACTATGGTAAAGTTCGCAGCACTGCTTTTATTATGAAATCAGGTATGGAAAGCGCGCCAGATACCGATGGCAAAGTACAGCGCCAGATAACGACTGCTATGCTCTTCGATTATGAAATGCTATCAAACAACTATGATGTAAACGTAATCCTTGGTGAAGCAGAAGACGAAGAAGTAACAACGCAAAACCAGGCATTTTAAACCCAAAAAACAAAATCTAAAATCTAAAACTAAAAAAAAGCAAAAAACAGCCAATTTTCTTAACCCCAAACCCTCTAAACACCTAAACCCACTAAACCCAACACGTTAACTAAATTTCTTGAATCTTAAATTTTGAATCTTAAAACTTAAATTTAAAACCCCCGCCTACACATGCCTACACTCGCCTACAAGAAATAAAAAACTGACAATGAAAACGATAACCCATAAAAACAGAATTATGCCGCCGCCTACACTTGCCTACACTCGCCTACACTGCCTACAACAAACTACAAAAACTACAAAAAAAACAATAATGTAGTCAGTATATTAAAGTGGAAATCAGTTAATTAAACTTTGTAGGCGAGTGTAGGCAGTTGTAACAGCAAAATATAGGCACAGTGAGAAAAAATTAATAAAAATCACTAAACTTTCTAAACCTCATAAACCATCTAAACCATGCTTTCAGAACCAGAAACCCTGAACATTGAACCTGAAACTTTGAATCAACTCCCCCCAGGCTTTCGCCTCGCCACCCTTTCCGATTTTCATTTTCAGGGCAGGCCCAAAGCCGGAATGAAGTTTATACTAAAGCAATCAAACAATGAAACCTATGAAGAATACAAAGTGCGCCCAACCCTTACAACCGAAGAAATTAAACCATTCATTGATACCGGCAGGTGCTGGGTGCTGGGGTAACGGTCCATATTAGAATGTAGAGCTGCACCCGGAATTATACTTAACCTTCAATAAGAGCAATATGGAACAATTACAGATTAGGTTGAAAGAAATAGGATATAATGTGAAAATAAGAAGCAAAAACAACAAAACTCTGGTGATGTGGAGTAATAAGAGCCATATGGCATCAGCTGCTTTTGAGAATAACGATAAAGAATCATACGATTTAGTAGTATCAAGATTGCGAGATACTCTTTTAAATGCACACTTCAACATCATTTGCCGCATCCAAAGCCCCCTAAACAATCTAAACCCCTAAACCCTCTAAACTTTCTAAACCCTTAATTTCAAAACCAATGAAAAAAGAAGAAATCGAAACCATGATCCAGCGCAATGCTGAGCTCGAGCAAGAAAACCAAAGTTTGAGACTTTACAGAAATTCTCTGGATATTGAGCGGCAGTCGCTGTTCAATGAAAACAGGGATTTACGAAATGTAATCCATGAGCAAGATATCAAAATCCGTCAACTCAAAGAAGATGCAAAGCTCAACCAGGTTCTTTCAACCATTGATGCTATGACAGTATTAAAATCAGCCACTATGATGCTCAGTTATGTAGGCGAAGACGGCGCCACCCACCGCCAAAAGCATTACCATACTGAGCGTGCCATCGAAATGCTTAATAAATCATTCAATGAAAAATTTGAAAGCATTAAAGATCACTTTGATAGAGAGAGATTACCGTTTTAAAGATGATGCTAACTAAGAGCTAACCTCAGTTTTCTATTGAGGTTAGCGGGGGTTAGCAGCATTATTAATTTTATACACGTATGGACAAAAGAAACCTCATAAACGGCGAGAAACCAGAATTCGGTAATCCTAAACATATTGCCTGGTATAAGCGCATGGCCCGGATACTGCAAGGTGATGAACCAGCCGGTGAGATTGATTGGATGAAATGCCATTACTGGGGCGCAAGCACAGCATCAGGAGCGCCGAAACACTGCTGGCCGGATGATGAACATCCAGCAGATGCCCTGGTAGCCTATATTGAATGCCCACGTTGCAGGCGCCAGCATAAATTACTTGTGACGTATGATCCACAAGGAAACTGGTATGACGAGTTAATAAGCTGCGATGAATCTGTTAAGCAATTCGAATGCTGGAATTGTGGCCTTGAGTTCTATACCGATGAGGACCGGAATGTATATGTAAAATGCCATACCGATGAATTATAAAAATATTTGGGCGTTACCCCAAGGGGTCGGGCTTTCCGCTCATATCTTTTTGCCAAAACATAACAGCCGGCAAAAAGGATATCCGCTGCAATCCCTAACGCATGAATCAGTTCACTTGATTTTCAAAATGCTTTATAAATAAACCCTAAAACCAAATCCATGAACATCACAAAAGACGAAGCAAGAATCCTGGCCGCAGCATTAGACGAGGCTATGTATGATTTTACTGAAAGGATCTCTGATAACAAGGAAGAAGCCAATAAAAACATCACGGCCTTAATATCTTTAAAAGAGCGCCTGGAAGTCTTTTCATATGATGAACGGCGTAGAGGTCGGAGAAGCATGAACAGTTTTACTGATACATTAAACCGATTTTGCAATGGAAAACGCCACAACTGAGCACTACAAGAAAATGACTCCCAAACAAAGGATGTTCAACAAAGATTACCTAGAAAAATCACTACAGGTACCTGATGGTAAAGTTGGGCAGATGAAATGGATGTGGCCATACTGGCAAGAATCCCTTCTCATCCTTACCCGGGTAATGTCAGAACTCGGGGAACTTTCCACAGCATCACAGCAATACTGCAACACAGCATCACAACAATTTGAAATCGTAAAATGAAAACACAAACAGGATCCTGCGGATGCGAAATTTCTACCGCCAAAAGCGCGATTAACAAAACCGTTTACAATTGCTCAAGATGCAAAGGAAAATGCTGCGAGAAGCATTATTATTTCCAGGTAGATGGCAATAACAAAGCCATTACAAAATCAAATTTCAAAAATGGCATTTGCGCCAAGTGTTACGAGCGAAATAATGTGTGTTCCACGTTTGCACCTAATTTAAGGTTTAAATCCATGACAATCTGTATCTACTGTGGTTGCGAAAAGTATCAACACCATGAAAAGCACCCAGGAACCAGCAACAAGCAACAAGCAACAAGTAACAAGTAACCCTCTAAACCACATTGCTCTATGAATCTTGAATCTTGAACTTTGAATTTTAAATCTTGAAACTCCTGACCTTTCCATCCATCCAAAAACAATTAAACTTTGTCAAACCAAATAAGCAAACACAAAATGGACAACACCAGGCCTACAGTAACCGTAAAACTCAAACCTTACCTGCAGGACTACCTACGCGGAAGGCTTAACGACAAGCTTTCCGCCGACTCACGTAATATCATCGGAGTGCTGCTGAAGCCATTCATCGAGTACATTCCCAGGGATGCAACACCGACCTTTCCGGAAAGCAATGAATATATTACTTTCGAGCTTCCTTATTACGATAAGCTGAACACCCGCAACGGAACAGTTTATGTAAATGAAGAAAACCAGGTAAACTTCCAGCGTAGCCTTGAGTGCTTTTTTAAAGAACTGTTTTTTCAGTACGTGGACGACAAGGTTAGATACGATCTTGTGATTGATGGTAAGAATGTAAGGCGTGGGCAAATAAAAAAGATCATCCTTCAGTTTTGCGCCGATTATAACATCAATTTCGACAATCTTACTTACGATTTACTTCAGAAATCGTACTACCGACGCCGCCAGAAAATGGGGCTTACAACCAATTTATTTAGCCGTATTGTGTCCTTAACCTGTCCTCTAATATTTCTAACCGCATGAACCATTTCCCGATTTTCGACAACATTGATAACATGGGCGGAAACAAGAGCTTCATGTTTATCCCGGAGGATGAAATTGTAGAAATTAAATCCCCTGTCAATTTTGTGATCCAAACAGCTCCCGTTCTCTTAACCGGGAAAACTTTTCTTAAAGGATACGCTTCGTCCAAAACATTACGATTAAGCGAAAATCCGGAACAAACTGCTGCCGGAACTCACTTTAATTCAAAAATAAGTGGTTTTTACCCCAAAATAATACCATCGGTGGTTTCGCTCTTCTCAAAAATGAAAGAAAGGATGTTTGTTGTCATTGTTCATGATAACAATAAACAGCTGCGCCTGTTGGGAACCAAAGAACAACCGCTTCAATTTACCTTTTCCCTTGATACGGGCGCAAATGCAGCAACCCGAAACGGAATTACCTTTGAATTTACAGGCCAGAGTATATTGCCATCTCCATTTCTAGCCAGCCAGGTATTTATTCAGGCGCCGATTTTCAACCCGGTTGATTAAAGCCCTGTAAATACAGTCCTTTGGGCTTACACAACCTCATTATAATATTGCAGCCGTAACTCAAATACGGCTGTATGAACCTCCTTCACGAAATAATTGCATCGCCCTGGTTTATTGATAAACAATATGCCGACGATCACTTTCACCTCGTAGTACGCATGCTGCGGGGCGAATTGTTTAATCCTGTTGCATCGCAACAAAGCAAATCAGAAGAAATGAAGGGACAGGCAAGTCTTGCCATCCTGAACAACAAAAAACCCTTCACCGCCGATGCTTTTGATATTTATTACAACGCCGATCAAATTATTGAACCATCTGTATTTATTTTAAATGTAGCCGGTCCCATAACCAAATATCCTATGATGTGTGGGCCTACTGGTATGGCTGCAAAAGCAGAATGGATCCAGAAGGCAGATATGCACCCGAACATCTTCGCGCATGCGATCAAAATTGACAGCGGTGGCGGATCTGGTTATGCTGCCAGGTTCATGGGCGAAGTCTTATCGAACCTCGAAAAACCTGTTTTTGCTTTTATTGACGATTATGGCGCTTCAGCCGCATACTGGATAGCTTCAGCAGCACAGCACATTGCCATTGGTAGTAAAATGGGAATGGCCGGCAGCATCGGAACCTACCTGACCCTTCGTGATTATACCGAGGCCCTGAAAATGGAAGGCATCAAGGAAGTGGATGTGTATGCCGAAAAATCAAAAGAAAAGAACGAAGTATACAGACTGATGCAAGATGGCAAAATTGAAGAAGCCATTCAACGCGCCCAGTTGCTTGCCAACCAGTTCAATGATTTCTTCCTGGCCCAGGTAAAGCAATCCCGCAAGGGCAAACTCAAATCAAACGATTGGAACACCGGAAAATTCTTTTTCGCTGAAGAAGCCCTTGAGATCGGACTTGTTGACGATATCATGCCCTGGGATCAATTCCTGCAAAACATCTTCGACGAATTCGCACCATAGCAATTCTGAATCTTGAATATTGAATATTGAATCAATTAATTGTAAACCAAAAATTAAAAACTATGTTCCCAGTATCCCGCGAAAAGTACAACGCTGCAGTTGCTGAACGTGATCTTTTCCAAGATCAGTTCGCCGCTGCAAAAAAAGAGCTGGACGAAGCCAACGCTTCCCTGGCTGCCGCAGTCACCCGCGATGGTGATCTCTCCCTTCAGGTTCAGCAGCTCACTGAGCAAGTCAATCCCGATCAGCTTCAGCGGATCGAGAACTTAACACAGCAGCTTACTGAAGCCAATACCTCCATTGCAAACCTTGAAAAAGATGTTGAAACCCGCACCACTGAGCTTTCACAGGCAAACGAACGCATTACCGAGCTTGAACAAACTGTTGCCACGCTCAAAGGTTCTGCGGTGGATCCTCCGTCGAAGGCTATAACAGAAAACGACGCAACTGAAAGCGACCCGCTTGCTATCGTAAGGTTCTTCCAGGAAAATGCTGACAATACCGATGCTTGCGTTGCCAAGCTGCGTGAACTCGGGCTGTAAAATATTGTAAACGTAGATCGTAATTCGTAAATAAAAAATCCCTTAAAAAAATGACAGCAATTATCAACGTAAGTGTACTGCAACGCGCCGCCGAAAGCTATGACGCGCTGTTGCGCAAACTGCCCTTCGCCATTTTGGTTGAAGAGCTCGACAAACTCCAGATCAATCTTCTTGAAGTTGATCAGAAAGATAAGGTAGTACAGTTTCAGCGTAAAAGCGGACTGGCCAAGCCTTATGTAATCGGTGATGAAAATGCCGTTTCCGGCACCATTGGCAAAGCCGTTGAACGCGAACTCGTGGTCAAAGCCTGCTATGCAGCGCTTAAGGATCATATCATGAACTACCGCACCAAGCGGGTCACAGGCAACAGCTCAGAAAAGGTTGACAACCAAACCAAGAAGCACCCTCTTGAGTTCCTGATTATCGAAAGCAAGATCCGCACCATCGCAGAAGATATTCTCGATGCCATGTTCTTTGCTGAACGCGACGAAGACGACAAATCGCCCCAGGGCATGCTCGATGGGTTTTATACCCTTATTGCAAAGGAAATTGTTGCCGGCGAAGTTTCCGCAGCGAAAGGCAACCTGAAAACCACAGGCGCTATTGCAACACCGAGTGATGAAACCGACACGACTCCGTTCGACAGGATCGTTGCTTTCATCCGCGGCGCAAATCCATACCTGCGCAAAAATGGAGTTCTTTACCTTCCTGGTAATGCACTTTTCAATGCCATGGATGGACTTGGCAACAAGCTCAAGTACAAAAATGCCCTTGAGTATGAAGTATTCCTTGCGCATTTGCGTGGAATTACACAGGCTCCTTCGCTGCAGTTGCTTACCAGCCCAATTTTGGGATCCGGAAGCCAACTGATCCTTACTGTTCCCCGCAATCTCGATTTCGGTGTGAACACCAAGGGAGACGAATCATTTGTTCAAATCCGCGCACCTTACGAGGATCCTAACATTGCTCAGTTCTGGACACAGTGGGAAGCCGGAGCGAGGGTAACCTCTATTCATCCCAAGGAGTTTATGGTTAATGAACAAACCAATACCGGTACACCGTTGAGCGGCGATTATTCTTAATCGCTGCTCCGGCTACCTGCCGGGCTGGTTTGAAAATAAATTGTATAACCTTAAAATACACTGAACAATGACAGCAATATCGAAACGAAACATAATGGCCATGATCAGCTTGCTTGCTATGGTATTTACCTGCCTGGCTGCATGGACCGTATTCAACGGCGCACCTGATGCCGGATCTGTAATTATGGCAACCGGGTTCACCTTTGCCAGCATGGACTGGACCGGTGGCGATAACATGGGCGGTTTTACCACCAAGGCTTATCTTGGAATAGCCTCGGAAATAACTACCTGGCCTGCGCTTGCATCAAGCCCATCATCTGATGCGCAATTGGTGACACTTGCCGGAACTTATGCATGTGCTGAAGGGAAATCTTTTTACTCAATTTATGTAACTCCCCGGACTTTCGGAGGTCAGTCAGATCCTCAGGGAGAAATTGATGGAAAGAGTTTCCTGCAAAAAGGGGAATTCTTTTATCCGGGAACCAAGGTAGAAGCGCTTGCGCTGGCTCGCAAGCTTAACAATAACCGCGGTATAATTATCGGGGTGGATCCAAACACTGGCAACCGCATTCAGTTTGGATCGGAAGACAACCCTTTATTCTTTACCCCGAAGGTTATGTTTGGCAAGCAAGCTACCGATCGCCGTGGTATCACCATTGAGTTTGAAGCCGACCACACCCATGCAGCCCTTGTTTACAATGGTGCAATTCCTTTAAGTGGCAGTACTGTTCCACCTGTAAGCTAAAAACATGAAAAAGTTTGAGCTTATCGGTTTGGCATCCCCGGGTAAAATCAACCTTCCGGTTTATGGCACCATAGAACTGGAAAAGATTGACGATACCCTTGCTGAAAAACTTTTTCGCGAGGGGCTGCCCTACCTGCAACCAAAAGTGGAGCATTTGAAAGAAATGTACCCCGGCGAAAAACACCCTGAGCCCCAGATGCTGGATGCAAAACCACCAGCAAAAGCAAAGAAAGGCAAGAAATGATCCATAGAAATGACTAGGTTTGGTTAATTAGGTAATCCCGTAGCCTGGAAACAGGCTGCGGGATTTTTTTTAAACATCATCAATGAACAAAATACTATCCTGGTGTATAAACCTTGAAAAAAGGCCCGACAGATGGAAGCAGTTTCTTCAGGAACCCATTCCATTTAGCGTTGCACGCTTCACTGGTTTGGAGTGTGATAATCCTATGACCGGGTGCATTGCTTCACACCTTGAGGTAATGAAGCTATTCAGCGATGGTATCAATATAATTTTTGAAGATGATGCTCAAATCATTTTTGGATGGGATCATTTTGAAAACGCAATCAACCAACTGCCATCAAATTGGCATTGCCTGTACCTGGGCGCAATGCTTCACAAGCCTATTGAAAAATACAGCGATCACCTGTTCAGGCTTAACTGGGGATGGACTACCCATGCCATTGCCTACAACGGGAAAACCATAGCCAATGAACTATTAAAATATAGTCCTGAACAAATACACAAAGCCTGGAACAACATTGACACATACATTGCACGCGAAATACAACCCAGGTTCAATTGCTTTCTTATAAACCCTATGATCGCTGTTCAGCGAGAATATCATTCCGACATCATTAATGCTAACCGCAACTATCCATTCCTTGAAACATTCAAACAACACACTCCATCATGCACTACGAAACAGTAACTTTTAACCTGGCAGCCATCCCATCCCGAACCGAATCACTGCAGGAAGTAATTCTTTCTATTCTCCCTCAAGCCGATGCAATCAACGTTTACCTGAATGAATTCCAAAGCGTACCCGAGTTTCTTTATCACCCCAAAATACAGTATTACAAATCGCAGGATGAAGCAGGAGACCTGGGCGATGCCGGCAAGTTTTATAAGGTTTCAACTTTAAAAGGATACATATTTACAGTTGACGACGATCTTGTTTACCCCCCGGATTATGCCGAAACCATGATCCGCAACATTGAACGCTTCAAACGCCGAGCTGTTGTAACTTGTCATGGCCGCATCTTTCATTCCGGCCGGCCGATTCAAAGTATTTACACTGATTTTGCCGAAGTTTTTGGCTGCGTTAAATATACCCATGAGGCTTTTATTCACTTTCCCGGAACCGGTGTTACAGCCTTTCATAGCGATACCTGCCGACCGCCTTTAAATATTTTTAAAGCCAGTAATATGGCTGATGTTTGGTTGGCATTGTTTTGCCAGAAAAAGAAGATCCCGATATTTTGCATTCAGCATCCGGCCAAATGGATCTGCGAGAGCCAAAAGTACGACCGCCATTACACCATCTGGAATTTTTGCCATGCCGACGACAGTTTTCAAACCCAACAAGTAAACACTATTAAAAACTGGAAAATATACAGCCATGAAGATTCTTTGCATCATACCGGCGTATAATGCCGCATTGTATATTGCTGCCACCATTCGCTCTATACAAAAGCAAACCTACAAGAATGTTGAAATTGTGGTTATTGATGATAAAAGCACCGATAACACTTTTGAGGTGGCTAAATCCTGTGGAGTTACAGTAATTAAGAACTTAGAAAATACCGGTTGTTATCTTGCGCTTAACGTCGTACTCAACTCCTATCACGATTTTGATGCCTGGTATTATCATTGCGCTGACGATATCAGCTTTGAAAATCACTTCGCTGAACTTGTAGCGCCGCTGATCAGCGATAACCTTCTGATGATGACGTATTGCAACTACAACCGTAAGGATTTTTATACAGGCAAATTGCTTGGAGAATTTACAGGTCGTCGGGCTTCAATGTGCCTTTACCGTGCCGAAGTGTTTGACAGGATTGGTCCCTATGACAGTACCCGTTTTGGAGGTGATACAGAATATTGGGATCGCTTTTTAATATATTACAGGCAAAACCAGATTCATCACGTAAACCAATGCCTTGCAAACTGCATGATGCATGGCCAAAACCTTACTATTATTCACAACGGCAACGCTCGCCGTGAATATGTGGAGCAGTTTAAAGCGAGGCACAGCCAACTACAAGCATCACTAAACTTCTAAACCCGGCTATTCCTTTGAATTTGGAATTTGGAATTTTGGGCTTGGGGCTTAACATTCTGTCCTTTCCCACTCATCTTGCGGCTCCTTATTTTGCAGCTACAAATCAAAACGCTGCAAAATGAACATCAAACAATTCCTTTTCGACCCCAACCGTAAATTTAAAGACGGCCTTGCACTTTACAACACAGTAAAAACCTCAAAAGAGTACGACGACTTTTTTAACAAGTCCGGCGATGCCGCTCCGGGAACACTTGCTTTCAATATTCTTGAAAAGCAATTACAACGCGCCCTGCGTAAACAGCAGAATTCAGAACCTGAACCTAGTAAAAAGCAAACAGAAACAAGTAACCAGGAGCAAGCAACAACCAACAAACCAGCAATAACAGTAAAGAAGCTTGAACAATCAAAAAAACAAGCCCCCCCAGCAATCGGAAGCGATGAATCCACGGACCCGGGTAAAAGAAAATTCGTAGATATCCCGAATCTAAAAAACGTTGACGATCTTCCCGAAAACATCAAAAATGCCTACTTCGAAAACAAGCGCCTTATTACCGAGTTGGCAGGTGCGCGGCAACGCATGGCTGCCTGCAAAACCAACGAGGATCGCAAACCCATTGCGCAAGAAATTGCTGCTATAAACAGGCAGAAGGAACAAAACTGGAAGGATATCAATGATTTTGTTAATGGCAAAACTGCTGATGAATCCGATAAAACCGCAGTAACACTCGATCCAGCTAAAGAAGCCCTGAAGCTAAATCGCCGTATCAGCACAGTTAAGATCAATATTTCCCGTGCTCAGAAAGAAATTGACTCCGGTAAACTCAAAGGCAAAAAACTTGAAACCCGCCTGGCCAGCCTCCAAAGCTGGGAGAAAGAATTGGTGGAGATGGAAGGCAAACTTCCCAGGTAAAGACCCAAATCCCAAATTTTAAATCCGAAGCCCTAATCGAATAGCCAAAACGATAATCACTATGGTTAAAAGTTTTAATTTCAAAAAAAGCAAATTAACTCTTTGCTCATGCACTTTCAAATTCCCAGCGTATTGGGCATTTGGGATAAAGTTTGACACAGATATTATGTTTGCGGAATCCTACCCCTACAAAAGATTTTTTATGTTTGAGCTAAAGCTTATCTTCTATAAATTCTGGATAGCATTAGACATTAAATGATACTGCATCACTGCATAACAGCATCACAACAAAATGAAAGAACTCATTGCCACCGAAATCGGCCCCATCCAGCCCAACACCACCATTCATCGCATATTGGATGGTACCTGGTCGCTTTATGAGTTGCTTGATTACTTACTTGAGTACACCGGTCCTGTAGATGCTTTCATTTCTTCTTTCTCCATCAGCGAGGCGGCTATCTGCTCATTTCAACAAATGATTGAAGATGGCCGCCTGCTTTCTCTCAGGTGCTTGCTTGACAGTAGCCTGCGTAAAACAAAAACTCCATTGCTTTTTTTCTTGCAAAATACCGGTGCCGAAGTTAAGCTAACACTCAACCATTCTAAAATTATTCTACTTTACAACCACAACACTTCTGTAGTAATAAATGCTTCAGCCAACATGAGCAGGAACCGCCGTATTGAAGCCATGGTTCTGGACACGAATTTTAGCACCCTGGTTTATTACCTTAAGCAAATGAATAAGCTATTTGATTCAGCAATCCCATTCCAACCATGAACCTCACAACTGATCAACTTCAAAAAGTTGAAGAATACGCAGCTCTTTTTCTTTCGCTACGCGAAATAGCTTGCCTATTGACTACTGATTATTCACTTATTGCGGATGATTTTCACAATACTAAATCTCTATTACATCAGGCTTATTTTCGTGGTAAAACAAAATCAAAGCTCGAGCTGAGACAAAAAGTAGTACCACTCGCCAAACTTGGCAGCCCTCAAGCGCAAAGCCTTACTGAAGATTACATAAAAGAACAGGAACAGGAGGAACTGTTGGATGACTAAAAAGCTAACGAACCTTGACAAAATACAACTGGCCCTATTCTCAGAACCAGGTTCAAAAGAAAGGAAACTGACTCCTGTACTTGAAAAAGTAAAAGAGCGCTACATGAAAGCTTTCACTTTCTGGGTAAACAGCCCATCGCTCAGCGATAAGCAGGTTGTAAGGTTCCTGATGAATGAGTGCGATGTAAACCGCGCACAGGCCTATAAGGATATTAATCATATCAAGCTATTACTTGGCAATGTTACCAATGCAAGTAAAGAGTGGGTGAGATATACTGTCAATACCATGGCAACTGAAGCCTTTAACCTTGCCAAGCAAATCAAGGATCCTAAAGCTATGACAATGGCTGCCAGTCAACTTATAAAATGCCATGGATTAGATAAACCCGAGTTGGACCAGTTATCCTGGGATCAACTTGTTCCTCCTAACTTCGAACCCAGTTCCGATATTTCAGTACTGGGTTTCAAACCAGATCCTAACATTGAAGAACGCCGCCGTAAAATGCGCCAGAAATATCTGCAAAAGTACGACCCCAATACAATTACTGATGCTGAAATACTTGAAGATTAACCAGTAACCAGCAACCAGCAAAATGAAAAAATACTTCAACCCAAAACAGCTTGAAGCAATGGCCATCAGTGCCAAAGATGAGTATATAATTGCCAGTCGTGGTTTTGGGAAATCTGAAGGTATTGATGCACCCAGGCTGATCCGAAACGTATTTGCTATGCCCCGCAGCGCTGGAGCGTTACTTTCACCTACTTACGGGAAACTTTTACGCAATACACTTCCTGCAGTGTTCACGGCGCTCGAACGACTTGGTTATCATCGCAACATCCATTATGTGGTCGGACACCGGCCTCCCAAATCGCTTAACTTTAAGAAACCTTACATTGACCCGTTTAATTACGATTATGTAATTGCATGGTTCAATGGATCCATTCAACACCTGCTAAGCTTCGACCGCCCCATGAGCGCCAATTCTATGAACCTGGATTATGTAATGGGCTTTGAGGCTAGGTTTCTTAACTATGATAAAATCAAAAACGAAGTGTTGCCTGCGAACCGGGGCAACATAAACTATTTCGGCCATTGTCCCTGGCATCATGGACTGTTATTCACCACTGATATGCCCACAAGCAAATCCGGTATGTGGATACTAGAGAAAGAAAAAGATATGGATCCTGAGCTTATCAGCGGGATCAAAGCCTTGTATATTGATTACAAACAAACAGGAAACAAGAAACTTCGGGAGCGCAAACTTCGGGAACTGAACCAATTCAGAGCTCAGGCAGTATTCTATGCAGAGTACGACGCATTCGATAACCTTGAGATACTTGGAGAGGAATTCATTAAAAAGATGCACCGCGATCTTCCACCACTTATTTTCCTTTCTGCGATCCTGAATAAGAAGCTTCGAAAAATTGCCAATGGCTTTTACTCTGCCCTCAGTGATCAACTGCATTATTATCCAAGTTATGATAATTCATACCTTGAAAAGCTGGGATATGACATTGACAAAGCCAAAAGAGAAAATTGCGCAAAGGATGGTGATATTGCCAAAGAACTTCCGCTTAGCATTGCCTTCGACTACAATGCAGCCATCAATAGCCTGGTTTGCGGCCAGCGTATTGAGAACCGTGAAGCCCGGGCCCTACATTCATTCTATGTAAAAACACCCAGGAAACTTCCTGACGTTGTAAACCTTTGGTGTGATTACTACGAGCCAATGCCGCACCGCGATGTTGTGTTTTACTATGACTCAACAGCAATAGCCAATACTCCACTCGATGCTGATAGCTTTGCCGACGTTATCATCAAAGTGCTTACTAACCGCGGATGGAACGTAACACCAGTGTATATTGGCCAACCTATGAAGCACCACTTTAAACACAACTACATAGACCTTGCCCTCAAAGGTGACCCGGAATATCTTTTCCCCACCTTTAACCAGGACAATAATGAATACCTGCTTCTGGCGATGGAGCAAACCGGTATCAAAGTTGGAAGGAATGGATTCGAAAAGAACAAGGATCCTGAAAAGCTACCCGACACAACCGAAAACCCCGACGAATTCAAGACACACATTACCGACGCTTGGGACACATTGTATATTGGCTTAAACTTCCACTACACAGAGGCCGGTTCACAAATGCCATCCTCACACATTCCCAGTCAATAATCCCTTCACACAAAGCCAGTTTTCAGGAAAAAAACAGGCTTTCTCCCATTTTAACAGCCATAAAAGCCCGATAACAATCCGGCTTTTATTTGAATGCAAATACACATTACCAATATCATGCATTTCATGTACTATGATCGTTTGATTGCATGAATTCATGACTAATCGGTATCACGCCCCCCGCCTATAACCGCCCTCACGCGTGATGGCTTGTTAGTGCCCCCCGCAGGCAAGCGTTGATCTCATTTGCAGCTACTTGGCAGCATATAACGCAAATTCAAAACCCTTGCAACTGCGAACGCATGTCAGGGCGGCGCGGGTATCTAAGAGATAAAAATAGACGCAGAGCGTCGAAATGAGGGAATAAGGCACAATAGCTGAAATATCTAAAATTCAAAACAGTGGAAATTTAAGATTCAGATGGTTGTAAATTATTCGTTCCTCATAATTTGGGTAAAAAGGCAGCCGTTTTTAAACGAGTATAAACGACTACAAACGTTTATTATACGAGTAATCAGCACGTTGCAACTTACTTTTGTAGCATGTTTAATTTAACCCCCTGCAGAGCCAGCAGGATATAAAAACAGGCAAGTATTATGACAAGTACAGCTAAGAAGGCTAAAGAAGCCACAGCCGAAGCCGCCAGCACTGGCGCAGAAGTGAAAACCACTATGCAAGTGGTAAAATCAGAACCGGAAGCAGAAGCCAAGCAACCGGAAACACCAAAGCCCACCGTTCAGGAACTGAAAGGGCAGATTTGCGACCGTTTTAATTTAGTGGAAAAGCACGACCAGTTAAGCGGGCAGCTTGCAGACCTCAAAAACTTTGAGGCCAATATTACGAACGATGCCCGCGTGAGGATTGAAAACGGCAGCGGCCGCAGCTTCAGCAGCGCAGACCCCGCAGCCGTGAGGCGTCAAATTGAGTATTGCCGCCAAAGCATTGAGGCGCAAATTAAAGAGGTGGAAAACCTGATTTTTGCTTAATTAACTGATTGTTTAACAGCCGGTGACTGGTTCAGCCAGTCACCGGCTAAACTCTAGAACAATGAAAGCAGGAAACGCACTATATGAGCAAATCAATGAGAAGATCATTAAACTACTCCAGGCGCAATTGAATGACTTCAAACAGACCTGGTTTAATGTTAAATGTGAGCCTTTCGGCTATAACCCACATTCAAAACACTACTACAGCGCCCTGAATAATTTCTTGCTGCAAATTAGCCTGATATTTTTAAGAAAGGGGTATTATCTTAACCGTTGGATGACTTTTTTACAAGTGCAAGACATTGGCGCAAAAGTGAAAAAAGGCAGCTTTGCTGATGTGATTGTTTTTACTTCTCACATTTGGCTAGATCAAAATGGGAAGAACGTAACTAAGCAGGTGGAAGCTATGGCAACCGCAGGGCAACAGATACCGGACGGATTTAATAAAATCCCATTCCTTAAAGGATACAATGTTTTTAATGTAGCTGATATTGAAGGTTTACCCCCTGACTGGACAACGCCAAAGAATGTAAATGTAACAGCAGCCGATAGAATTAAGGCAGTTGATGAAATTATAAGCAGAACCGGAGCAGCCATTGATGAAACCAACACAAACGCCGCTTATTATTCTCCAACTCTTGACAACATCAAAATTCCAAAAAGATGGCAGTTTGATACAACAGAGGATTTTTACAAAACCTTGTTTCACGAACTAGGACACTGGACAGGCCATAAAGACAGGCTAAACAGGGAGATGAGCCAAGCCAAAAAAGAATATGCATTTGAGGAACTTGTTGCAGAATTAACCGCTGCTTATTGCTGTGCAAAACTAGGTATTACCACAGAAGTAACCAACGACGCCGCATATATCCGGGCATGGCTCAAAGGTTTGGATAATGATATGAAATTCTTTACACAGGCAGCAGCCCAAGCCCAAAAGGCAGCAGATTATATCCTAGAGGGAAATAGGGAAGAAGCGGAAGAAAGGAGGGCAGCATGAGCGGGAAAGTTATACAGATGCGAATTGTAAAAATACAGCCTTTTATAATCCCATCCACAACCGGACGCCCGGCAAAGGTTAAGCCCCTGATTAAGTTAATGGGCAACTGGTTAAGCTTTGCAGGATTCAAACCCGGAGATATGGCAACGATAACCATAAAAGATGGAGTTATGACCATAAAACCGGAAGCAGAAGCAGAACATAAACCAATGAGAGCGTAAACCCTAAAATTTTAATACTATGAGCCAAGAATTTAGATGCAGCCATTGTGGTGACTGGTTTACATTGTCAGAAGATGATCAGGAGTTATGGGAAGAAGGTTATTTGATTGACACCCCCGACGCTTGCGATTATTGCGCTTACAATGCAGAAAACGCCACGGCAATAGAAGCCGATTATCCAAACTATTCGGACGCAGATCCGGGATTATAAGAACAAGCCCGGCAGGCGCAACCTGGGAACGAAAGCTCCCGGGCGCGCCGCCTGCGGCGGCGAGAGCGGTATCCGGCTCAGTATCTTTTAAATTAAAGTGCCGGATTCATTATTTTACGCCTTATTGGCGGTTTTTTACGGCTATCGCCGGGCGTTCTAATCCAGATCCGTGTATAAGTGTTTACATTCGACTACAAACGTTTAATATACGGATAATTCTTATCTTTGATTTGATATTTGCCGCATGACAACAAAAACCCACACTCCAAAATTCCTGCTTGCCTTCGATCGCGACTTTGAAAAAAAGTACGTGGTTCACACCCAGGATCCTATGCTTATTGCTGAAGTTAAAGAAGGCCCAAACGACCGGTTTATTGATCTGGAAGTTGTAACTCACGACAGCCAGGCCCACACCCAGGGCGCTGACCGACTGGCCGGACTTATGCGCAGGATGGCAGATTGGTACCGGAGTACTTTGAAAACTTAAAATCATGGTATGCAAAATATCAGATTGGGGATGTGTATATCATGCATGCATGAGTAATGAATGTCAACAAAGATTTATGATAGATAGAACACAACAATATGGAAATGGCAATTGTAAGCACCAATTTGCCTACACCGGAAACGGAAACCTGGATATGGATGCTGCCATTGCTGCCGGTAAACTTGCCGCAACCGAGCAGGAAGCCATTGCCGGAGTACTGGCAGATGCCGGTGAAACCCTTCCGGAGTATTACAAAAAACATAACCAGGCCGGCCGAATAAAGCTTTACTCCCGCCTGGCAGGAACCGGATGGGAGAAGAAAAATTGCCTGGTTTGGGATCTAGATCTGGAAAATTTGGAATCTTAAATCGTCAATTAAAAACTGTCCTTTCCCTCTCCTACCCCCCTTTTTATCTTCGCTTCCTCATTGTAATTAAACCAAGTATTAACAAAAAATGAAGAAGATGAAGAAGTTCTTTCTGGCGCTCATGGTGCTTAGCATCAGTTTCAGCGCTTTGGGGCTTAATCCGCCCCGCGATCACACTCCTACCGGCCACTCAATAATCATCTGCGATGATTTTGAGCAGGCCTTAACTATCACCACCGGTTTCGACCAGGCATCCACTATCTACGCTTATAATGATCATCAGGTGATGATCATGTATGATTTCGGAAATGTGGAGTGCTTTAGTCCTGATCAGAGTACAAAAGCTAAACCTATGCTGGTTGATTTTGAACGGAGGACGTGGCAACCGCCCGGGGAACTCTACGAGCTTTTTGTTACCGCTGAACTTGCTAACCAACCCATACTTACCAGTGAAATGCAGCAGAATAGCATTGCAATCCTATATGTCACGGATCAACTATCAGACCTGCAGCCTGAAAATTTATACAACTACACAAAATATAAGCGAACCGACAAACTATCTGAGGCGACATTCTGGAATCATGTATTATTCCGATCCGATCGTTCTCAATATGTTTAAGTACCGTTCCCGAAGTTAAGTATATCGCTTCAAGCCGGCCTCAGTGCCGGCTTTTTTATTTTACTTATTACCCCTCAAAGGAAAACAACTAAACTCTTATTTTACTTTCCCCTGGCTGTTCCGCCCTTCGCCCCACGCCCTATGCCCCAAACCCGGCTGTAACTTTGAATTTGGGGCTTGGAATTTGGAACTTGGGCCTTAGAAAAAACTGTCCTTTCCCTACCCACCCCCTTATATTTTCTTTGCTTTATCAATAATGGAGGCCATGATACACTTCGGCAAATTACCTATGCTTATGGATCGCAAAGATGCAAGCGGAAACCCGCTGCCCTTTAGCCTGAAGTATGTTAAAAAATCAACCGGCGAGGAGATATACATAGATCAGGCGGTGCTTACATCAAGCAACCACCTTGAGTATTTTAATGTGAAGATCCTGGCATCGGGTGAAATCCGTAAGCTGATCCTGCCACTGATCACTGAATTCAACGGTACTAAAACTTTTATATAAATGGGACGCAGTAAAATCATTATCCTCGACAATGCCGGCAGCGCTTACCTGGCGGGTACAAAAACGGCCATCACCGTAAGCACCCGCAACATGATTGCCGAACCCGACCGCGATCCGCTTCCATTCAGCAAAAAAGACAAATCAGGCAAGGAAATAAAATACCTTGGTGTGGTACCCTGGGGCGAAGACAATTCCCTGCCTCAAAGGATCATGGAAGCCTGTAAAGCTTCGCCGCAATCAACAAGCGCGCTGCTGTTTAATATTACTTTGGGCTATGGCGATGGCATTGCCTACGGTAAATATGAAATCGAAAAAGGCAAAAAGGTATTCGTTGAAAACTTTGACAACAAAGAGATCAACGAATTTTTTGAAAACAACGACATGCAGCTTTACCTCCTGGAGCAGATGACAGACCTGCAATGGTTTTTTAATATCTGCCCCGAAATAGGTTTAAGCCCGGAGAAAAAGATTGTGGAGCTGCACTCGAAAGAAATGGCATTTAGCCGCTGGGAAAAAATGAACCCCGAAACCGGACTGATCGAACACCATTTTTACAGTGGCAAATGGCAGAAAAACCCCAGTAACGATGAGATTGAGGTTACACCAGTGCTGAACCCATACAATACCGTGCGGGATCTTGAAATACGGATGGGGATTATTCCAGATCCAGGCACAACTAAAAAGATTCCGACCCCTAAGCATTTCCGCTTTATCGTTCCGGTTTCTTTTCCAACTCCCGGCCGCAGGTATTACCAGAAAGCTTACTGGCTGAGTATCATTGAAAGCGGTTGGCTGGATTATGCCCGCAAGATCCCAGAATTCAAAAATGCATTGATGGATAACCAAATGACCATCAAATATCATATTGAACTATCCCACGATTATTTTGCTGAAATTTTCAGAACCGAAGGTATTACCGAAGATGATGCGAAAAAAACACGAATCAGGAAAGAATATGCTGACCTCGATAAGTTTTTGAGCAGCACAAAGAACACCGGAAAATCAGTGATTTCATTTGTTAAGCAAAGTCCTGATGGCAAGGAAATGCGCCGGATGAAGATCACGCCCATTGAGAACAATTTCAAAGGCGGTGAATTTATTGACGACAGCGAAGAAGCCAGCAACATCATAGCCTATGGCCACGGCGTTCACCAGGGTATCATTGGCAGTGCTCCCGGGAAAAACAAAACGATTTCAGGAACCGAGGCCCGTGAGCTTTTCATTATCAAACAAGCGCTGATGAAACCTTTTCGCGATCGCATCCTGCGCCCCTTGTATATTATTAAGCGCTTCAATAAATGGCCGGATGATATTCATTTTACGATCCCAAACATGGTGCTTACAACACTGGATAAGGGAACGGGAAGTGAGAAAGTTATTTCTTAAATTCAAAGTTCAAAATTCAAAAAACAGCCAGTAACCCTAAATTCTCTAAACCTAGCATTTTAATCGTAAATCGTAAATCCAAAATCGTCAATCGCCATGTCAATCATAAAATCAATACAGGATCTGCAGCAATATGTAAGGGTAAACGTTTCGGTGATGGAGAAATCATTCCTGCCTTACGCCAACGATGCATCTGAGAAATTTCTGAATCGCTACATTGGTGAAGCGCTGCTTACAGAACTCGATACCCACCACAACTCCACATCAACTCCACTTCCTTATCCTGCATGGGCAGATAATGATGAAAAGAAAGCAATATTCCGCCAGGTGCTGAAGCTTGCACAAAACGCTTTGGCAAAATTCACATTGTTGCTGGCATCACCACATTATGATCTTCAGCTCACTGAAATGGGTTTTGTGGTTCAGCAAAATTCAAACACAACACCGGCCAGCGCCGAGCGGGTAAAAAAAGCAGTTGAAAGCTACGAATCCCAGGGATGGGATAATATGGAAACACTGCTCCGCTACCTTGAAAAGCATCATGCCATCATCACATCTTACAAGGATAGCGATGCTTTTGTGCTTGCTACCCGCAACCTGATCAACACCGCCGAAGTGTTCGATCGCTATGTAAACATCGAAGCATCGAGGCTGAAGTTTATCAAACTGCGCCCGGCCATGGATGATGTTGAGTTAATAAATATTGAACCGGTGATCAGCGTTGCATTGGCCGATGCACTTCGCACCCAGCAGCGCGAAAACAGCCTGACCGACGATAATAAAAAACTGCTTCCAATACTTCAGCGCGCTATTGCCAACCTGGTAGCCGCCCGCGAAATGAAGAAAGAAGGCGCTGAGCATTATGGCAATCATTACCTGGTTGAAGCTAAAAAGCTGCTTGATAAAGACCCGGACAAATACCCGCTTTACAAAGAAAGTGAGCAATATGTTGCTACCAAAACTGGATATGCCTACCACGAAAATACCGAAGAAGCAAAGAATTTTGTGTTCGGAGGATAACTCAAAATAGTAAATAACTTATAAAAACTCATCAGAATGGATCCAATTACAGTAGAAACCATATTCCAAATGACAACAACGCAATTCATCACGCTCATTGCCTTTTTGGTTGTTAATACCACTGCCATAGCAGCTTCATGGCATCGCTTTGGCGCCCGCATCACAAAAATTGAAAGTGATGCCCTTCAAACACGGCAGGATATCATGGACCTCAAGCAAAAAAACACCAGTACTGCGCACACCCAATTGAGAAAGGAGCACGATGAACACGTAATCAACGCCCATAGATCGGCAATGATCACCGATAAAAAGCTTGATGATATTAAGGACGCTGTAAACAAGATTGCATCAACAATGGAAACACACCTTGAAATCCATAAGGACCGCGAAAACAACCAGCGGCGCAAGCCCATTGACCGAAGCAAAGAATAACCTGACAACAATGAACCAACAAGCACGCCGTAAACGATTGTTCTGGCTTGGGGTTATCCTGATAGCCCTTGGCCTGGTGGCATTGTTGCCGCTGTATTTCATTGAACTGCCCGGCAATAATGTGCAAGTTCTCAGCATGGGTGTTGGCGTTGTGCTTGGCTGGGGGAGTATGGCTGTGAGTTTTTATTTCGGACAATCTGAAACACCAGAATCAACACAATAACAACCAATATGCGAACAATACCCAACCGCAAAATCACTGATAACTTCTCCTTATACGAGTTCATCGAAGCCACGCTTCCGGCTGAAGCAGTAGCGCTTAATTGGAAACATATTTCTGAGTTCCGGGAAGCGGAGTTCATTAAGCTTGCTAATTTCCTACAATCGCTACGTAACAGTATCAATCAGCAGTTCCGCGCAGAAAACAACGGCAATGAAATCGGCCTGCGCATTACCAGCGGCTTTCGCTGCAAAGCATGGGAGCGTCTGAGAAAGCGATCGGGCGACAGCCAGCATACCATTGCCGCTGCCGATGTGCAGCCAACAAACTGCTCACCGCAGCTTGCAGTGAAGATTATGGATCATTTATACAAGAAATATCATCCACGAACCACCGGCCATTTTGGAGGATTCGCAATCAAACGCCCAGATATTGAAAATGGCAGGATTTTACGCATCGGCTTCCTGCATTACGATTTACGCGGATGGACAGCACGATGGGAGTACTAACCAGCAACCAGTAACCAGCAAATGAAAACAACCCTCACAGTTATCCTCGTAATCCTGGCCCTGCTTTTCCTGCAGCGTGAGTGCAGCAGGCCACCTGCTGTGGATCCGCTTCCTGATACCCTGCGTATAACTAAAACTGTTTACAACGACACCACCATTATCAAGGAAATTCCCAAACCCTACCCGGTTGAAGTTATCCAAATACGCGAAGTTGAAATACCGGCAGTGGTTGATTCACTGGCAATATTCCTTGCCTATATGTCGAAGAACATTTACGATCGCATTCTCATGGACGACAGCACCGCCCTAATCAGGATCATTGACACAGTGCATCAGAACCAACTATGGGGCTCAAAGCTTGAATATAAGAACCGGATGCCTGTTATCATTCATGAAACCGTAATCATCCACCCGCCTGCCGATCCCCGCTTCCAGCTCTACGTTGGAGGCTTTGTTACCGGAAACCAGGATTACTTTGGCGCTGGTGCGGCAGTGTTCGCAAAAACGAAGCGAGATCATTTATATGGCCTGGGCTATGATGCTATGAATAAAACCGGCCAAATCCACATGCAGTGGAAAATATCTCTCAAGCACTAAACATTGAACTTTGAACCCGGAACCTTGAACTATGAAAAACCTTTCCATCAACGGTCAACACATCTGTGAACTTCCTGAAAACTGGAACGAGCTTAGCGCTGAGCAATTGCTAAAGGTGTGTGCATTGGTTCCCACAAGCTTTAAACCAGAAAACCTTCTGATACAACTGTTGATGCTGTTTACCGGCCTGAAGTTTCCCAGCAGAAGGCATCCGGTAATGGTTGATGAGATTCCGCATTATTACCTGAAACAGCACGAAGTAAAGATTGCACTTATCAGCGTTGAAGATATCGGCTTTGCCGCTTCGCCACTGCAGTTTATTTTTACTGAACACAAAGGAGAAGTAATTATTGAAAGCAAGCTTTTTCAAAATAAGCTGCCGGTAATAAAAGCAGGGAGCAAAGAACTGCACGGTCCTGATCATGCCTTATTCAATATCAGCTTCGCCGAATTTATTAAGCTTGAATCACTGTACGATAAATACAGCAAAAAGCAGGATGATGAATCATTTGACGAAATAGTTGCAGTACTGTACCGCGAACGGGATCTGGAAAACGACCCAACATCGCCAAAATTTACGGGCGATATCAGGGTGCCGTTCAACGATCATCTTCTTGACGCCAGGAAAATGATCGTAAAACAAATAAAACCAGAATATAAGCTGGCTGTCCGCCTGTTCTACGAAGGCTGCCGCTGGTTTATTTTCAAAGGATCCAATCTTTTCCCCAACGCCTTTTCAGGAGATGGGAGCGAAGATGAAGGCATGCCGCCAATTCATGAGTTTACCAGGCTTGTGAACGCCTTAAGCAACGACGACGCCTCCCGCATGGAGCTAATTCGCCAAACCCGTGCATGGGATATTTTTTACCAGCTCGAAGCCCTGGCAACTCGAAACAAAGAACTTAAAAACAGAAACCATGTTTGATTTCATTACCTACATGCGAACCGTGGCCACCAAACTTAAGGATATAGGCCACAGCGAAAACAAACCCTGCTTTTACCGCATGAGCGGTATCGCCAGCCTTGAGGAAGTGCTGGCCAAAATGACCCACGGGCAATTCCCTGCCATTGTTGTGGAAGACAGTCTGGAAGGGCGCCTGCTTGATCAGCTCAGCGATAATATTATGGACCGGGAATATTACGTGTTTTATATTTTCGACAGGGTTGAATTCCTGAACCATGACGCTCGTGAAGCCACTAAGCGCAAGCTCCGCACCATTGCCCGAAAAGTTAAAAGCCGCATGCTGCGCGATCACAGAACCGACATTGATTGGGAAAGCTCGTACGGCCTAAGGAACCTTGAAATTAACAGCATATCTTACCGAAACGTGGGCCCGGTAGGTGATAACCTGATTGGGCTTGCCGTAAGCTTCACCATCCTGGAAAACCCGGGGCTGGAGTTTAACCCAGAGGACTGGAATGAAGAGTAAGGAATAAGACCCAAGTCCCAAACTCCAAGACCCAAGTTCCAAGAAACAGCCAGTAACCAGCAACCAGTAACCTACAGCATCACTGTATAACTGCATAACAACAAACAAATGGCCGAAAACACCGACTTGAGATTAACCGTTGAAGCCTGGGCAGATATCGTGATGGATAACTGGCTAGATAAGATTGATAAGCTCAAGATTGGTTTATCGTGGCAGCTTGAGGACAGCCTAAAATCCACCCTTATCAGCAATGCAGGCGGGCTGCCCGAACGTGTTGAGTTCACATTCAATTATTATGGCAAGTTTGTGGATATGGGGGTAGGAAAAGGCGTAACCATTGATATGGTTAAGGACCGCAGCGACCACCGCCGCCGCCCCAAAAAATGGTATAGTGCAACGATGTACGCCGAAATCATAAAGCTGCGCGAGATCCTGGCTAAAAAATATGGACGCATTGCAGCCATCACCATTATCGAAAACATAGATGATAACGCCCTGCGCTGGACCGGGGAGCGGGTTTGATGTTTTTGTTCACAAGAATAAAGTTGAAAACTAAACTACATTGCTTCACCGTGAAGGTTATTTTTATCAGGATTCTGCTAGCGGTTGAGATTTACTATGATGGCGTATCATAATATAATAATTACCGACTTTGACGTTATTAACTAAACTGTTCATATCTTTGTAAGCTATTTCACCAAAACCTAGAACCCTCTAACCCCATGTTAGAAAAAGAATTTCAATATTATCTTGATAATCAAGATGATCTTGTGAAAATATACAATAACAAATTTATTGTTATTAAGAACCAAACTGTTATTAACTCCTTTGATTCTGAGCTTGATGCATTTATAGTAACATCAAAAGAGCACGAACCGGGTACTTTTCTAATCCAATATTGCGAGCCTGGTGATGAATCATATACACAGTCCTACCACTCAAGGGTAGTGTTTAATTGATGATAGAGTGTAAAGCATTTAATTTGACTTCAAATAAGGGGTTGTTAGCGGCTCTTTTTACACAATGTCATATCGGCATTGCTTTTGATCCCAATTCCGGTCAACTGCCACCACAATTAGTTAACTTTAATGCCTTATGGGATACTGGGGCCACTGGTACGGTTATAACATCAAGAGTTGTAGATGCATTAGGGTTAAAACCGACCGGCCAACAAAGGGTTTTTCATGCTGATGGTGAATCAAATGTCAACACTTACCATATCTGTTTAAGACTCCCAAATGAAGTAGGATTCCCAATAATCAAAGCTACTGAAGGTAAGTTAAATGGGTTTGATGTTCTTATTGGTATGGATATCATTACTCAAGGGGATTTCTCAATCACAAATTTTCAAGGAAAAACTTCTTTCTCTTTTCGAGTGCCATCAATTGGGCATGTTGATTTTGTGAATGAAATTACAAGCAGTACGCCTGCAAGATCTTCTAAAGTTGGCCGCAATAACCCTTGCCCCTGTGGTAGTACAAAGAAATATAAATTCTGTTGCGGCCAAAATCATTAATACAATTCATTTTTTTATGTTTTGCAGCTACTTTTAAAGTAGTATTTTAGCGGCATTGTTTACCAAACCTACCTCCATGCAAGCCGTTAACAAACTCATCCTGGGTGACAACCTGGAGATCCTTAAACCTTCCCGAACGAGTATATTGACCTTATTTACATTGACCCACCCTTTTTCAGCAACCGGTATTATAATGTTATTAAATCCATTGTGGGAAGTTTTAATCCTACCTTGGGCGGATGTTTATAAACTCAATAATCGGCAACCATTGTAGTTGAAATAAAAAAGTAGCAGATGGCAAACAAAACAAAAAATAGAAACCTACAAGAAGCAAAAATCAACAAAAAAGACGAGTTTTATACTCAACTTACTGACATCGAAAGAGAACTAAAACATTACAAGGATCATTTTAAAGACAAAATCGTTTATTGTAATTGCGATGATCCTCGAGTGAGTAGCTTCTTTCATTACTTCTCATACAACTTTGAGAAACTTGGACTAAAAAAACTCATCGCTACATGCTATAAAAGCCAAAATATGGACCTGTTCAGCCAAAACGACTCTGAGCAAGCAATCTATTTGGAGTATAACGGAGATAAAAACGGCAATATGGTTCCAGACCCTGCCGAAATTGGAATTAAAATATTAAAAGGGGACGGAGATTTCAGAAGCAAGGAATGTATTGAACTTCTTAAGCATGCAGACATTGTTGTAACAAATCCACCTTTTTCGCTTTTCCGAGAATACGTTGCCCAACTTATAGAATACGACAAAAAGTTTGTGATAGTAGGACATCAAAATGCAATAAAATACAAAGAGATTTTTCCTTTAATCAGAGACAACAAAATTTGGTTAGGTTACGGATTTAAAGGTGGGGCAGGACATTTTATCAATGTACATTATAAAGACTACGCAACTGCAACTGACCGAAAAGAAGGTATGATTAGAGTTTCAGGAGTTCATTGGTTTACCAATCTTGAAATTAGCAAAAGACATGAAGATTTAGTACTATATAGAAAATACACACCAGAAGAATATCCAAAATTCGAAAATTTTGATGCAATCAATGTAGACGTAACCAAGGATATTCCAGCTGATTATGATGGTATGATGGGAGTTCCTATAACTTTTATGGACAAACATAATCCTGACCAATTTGAGATAATTGGTGTAGGTATTGCAAACTTAGGTCTCGAAATTGGAATAAAACCATATAAACCCGAACATAAAAAATACAGAAAAGAAGTTCAGAAACGAGGTGCTGTTGATGGTGATTTGTATATGATGGTAGATGGCGTTGTAACAGTTCCGTATTCTCGCATCATAATAAAGCGAAAGAAAAAATGAAAATTGATCTAAAAGAAATAACAGTCCGTGATCTAGCAAATAGCTACCAGGACAATGAAGAAAACGGAGTTATCGGCTATGGTGGCAAATTGGATATTCGCCCTCCATATCAACGTGAATTTATTTACAAAGACAAACAACGTGAGGCAGTGATTGACACAATTACAAAAGATTTTCCTCTAAATGTCATGTATTGGGCTGTCCGTGAAGATGGGAATTTCGAAATAATTGACGGTCAGCAACGTACGATCTCAATCTGCCAGTTTGTTAACGGCGATTTCTCGTATATGTTCAGATATTTTCATAATCTTCAAAATGATGAAAAGGAACAAATACTTAACTATAAATTGATGGTTTATCATTGTAGTGGCACAGACAGTGAAAGATTACAATGGTTTCGAACAATTAACATTGCAGGCGAAAAACTTACCGATCAGGAATTACGTAATGCAGTTTATTCTGGTTCTTGGGTTACTGATGCGAAAAGATATTTCAGCAAAAATGGTTGTGCGGCTTACCAAATAGGCAGCAGTTATTTGAGCGGCTCACCCATCCGACAAGAATACTTGGAAACTGCTCTTCACTGGATATCCAAAGGGAACATTGAGGCTTATATGTCAAATCATCAGCATGATCCAAACGCCAACGAAATCTGGCTTTATTACCAAAGCGTCATTAACTGGATAAAAGCAATCTTTATAAAGTCTCGTAAAGAAATGAAAGGTGTAGATTGGGGATTCCTTTATAATGAATTCAAAGACGCAATATTTGACTCGAAAAAACTGGAAGAAGAAATTGCTAAACTGATGGAAGATGAAGACATTGGAAATAAAAAAGGTATTTATTATTATGTCTTAAATCGTAAAGAGAGGTTTTTGAATATTCGTGCCTTTAGTCCAAATCAGAAAAGAGAAGCATACGAAAGACAAAAAGGAATCTGCCCTATCTGCACAGAACATTTTGAACTCGATGGCATGGAAGGCGATCATATTACACCCTGGCACGAAGGCGGAAAAACAATTGCCGGAAATTGTCAAATGTTATGTAAAGAAGACAATAGAAGGAAATCAGGCAAATAGTTTTACAACCGTAATTATGATTATCATTATGAGGTACTACTCATTTTCTTAATATCTATAGTGTTCGTGCCTTTATTGATAACACAACTTTGATTACATAATTCTGAAATTGAACGGGGAACTAGAAAGAAGTTAAAGTATACTGATTCCTAAAATAAACACCTATGGTTACGTACTTACTTGGAGCAGGGGCTAGTGCTAAGTCTATTCCCGTTACATCTGGACTTTTAGATTCGATGTGGACATTTATAAAGGTCCTAGAAAGCTACCAAAATGATCCCATGAGTAAATTATCTCTAAAATATGATAATATTGTTATTGACCCTAAAGATCATCATGCTGGTCTTTATTATGGTGGGATGCTGTTATTAACTGACGCATCTAAACACCAAACAATAGATACTTATGCAAAAATGCTTTTTTTTACTGATCAAACTCAGAAACTTCAACAACTTAAGGTGTTTTTGTCTTGCTACTTTTATTGGGTTCAAACACTGCTAACCCCTGATGACAGGTATGATCATTTTTTTGCCTCAGTGCTTGAGAAATCTGATTCTATCATGCCATTAGCACCTATTATCCCTGGAAAAGTAAAAATCCTCACATGGAATTATGATTCACAATTCGAATTGTGCTTTAGCAGGTATATTGATCCTACACAATCTTATTATGAAATAAAAAATAAAGCAAATATCTGTACGAAGTTTGATCCCTTTTCCGAAAGTACTTTTTCAGTGCTGAAGATTAACGGCAGCAGCCAAATCTATAATATTAATAATGAACAGGTTTTCCCACTACCGGATTATTCATTATACAAAGTAGATAAAAAATATGGCATCAGGGACGCTATTCTAATTTATTCTCTTTTGAATAATGCCATCCAATACAAATTTCAAACCATGATCTCCTTTGCTTGGGAAAATAATATTAGTGATTTAAATCACTCACCATCCTCTGGTGTATTCAAGTCACTGGAAAACACTGAAACATTAGTTGTTATAGGTTATTCCTTTCCGTTTTTTAACAGAAAAATAGATGAGTTTATACTTTTCCAGATGCCACAACTAAGAAGAATATTTCTTCAATCAAAAGATGCTACCGTTCTTTCCGGACTTAAATCAAGGCTTCATTCAATGCTTTTTGGCCATATGAATTCTAAATTGAGAAGCAATATTGAATTGATCGACGATACTTCTCAGTTCTTTATACCATATGAACTATAACCCAACCACATCCCTCTGGCCTCTCTATTTTCCAAAACAATAATTTCGTTCTGAATCTTATCGTTGCTTCGATTAACAGAATAATAAATCAATCATTCTAAAACAGGAAAACTCTATAGATTATGAGATTACATTCACTTAAGATTGCTGGATTTAAAAGAATTAAACAAGCTGAGATTTTATTTGGCCAGGCTACTTTTCTGATAGGTTGTAACAATTCTGGGAAAAGCACAGTGTTAAAAGCAATAGAGTACCTGCTTTCTGCAAGGAAACAGCTTACAAGTCAAGAATATTACTCAATTATTGACAGCGAGACAGGTGAAACAAAAATTGAGTCTACAATTATTATCCTTGAAGGAGAGTTTAGAAACCTGCCAATCGAATCTAAAAGTTGGAGAGGATTTAAAGGTCGAATCTTTGAATATTTTCAAGAAGGTGAAACAGGACTTTCTGTTACCTATAGAAAGACCTACGAGCTTGGAAAAGATGTTAAGATTGAATTCAAATCTAAAGTTAGAGAAATTTCAAAAGAATTTTCTTCATGCAAAACCGGACAAGATTATATTGATAGAGGTATTGATTCTTCAATAGTGTCAGAGTTATTCCCCGAATTAAACAAAGTAATAGGAAAGAATCAGGGCGCTTTTGATAAGCTTGAGGAGCTTGATGATATTTGGGATATTCAGGCTACTGATACATG
The DNA here is from genome assembly GCA_014860575.1 of Bacteroidales bacterium. Lineage (NCBI taxonomy): Bacteria > Pseudomonadati > Bacteroidota > Bacteroidia > Bacteroidales > Bacteroidales bacterium. Next base: position 27,189 of record JACZJK010000056.1, on the reverse strand, counting down.
GTTTAAAAATCCAGGAGGAATACCTGGCAATGTTCTGAAAATGCTTCCTCGTTTTTTAGTGATACCTGTTGATACATCAATAAATGAAATTCAAGGTTCTAGTTCAGGTGTACTCGGCAAAACTTTAAATGAGCTATTTGAAGATGTTAGGGTAAAATCGTTGAACTATCAAAATGCACAAATTCATTTAAATAAACTTGCTAAAGAATTAAATCCAGAAGATAAGGATTCAGAATTCGGCAAAATGATTGGTGATTTAAACACTGTTTTAGCAAGTGTTTTTCCTGATTCTAAACTTCATGCAACAGCAGACTTGAGCGACCCAGATAAAGTTCTTAAGCCTTCATTTAGTGTTGAAATGTCTAGTAATATTAGGACAACAGTAGAAAACCAAGGCTCAGGTATGGTTAGGGCTGCTGCTTTTGGAATGTTACGTTTTAGACAAAAGTGGTTATCTCAGAAAGAAGATGAACATGCTAGGTCATTAGTAATTTGCTTTGAAGAGCCTGAAATTTACTTACATCCAAGTGCTGCAAATCAAATGAGAAATGCTATTTATGAATTAAGTGGCTTTTCTTCTCAAATAATAGCAACAACGCATTCCCCTTATATAATTGATTTATCAAAAAAGCCAAGACAAATTTTAAATCGTTTATCAATTGATGGTAATGAAATTAAAATATTACCATTTATTGTTTCTGATACTTTCCAGCAATTGGTTTCCGATGATAAACAATATGTCAAAATGCTATTAAAACTAGATGACTATGTCTCAAGAGTTTTTTTTACTGAAAATGTTGTTATAATAGAAGGTGACACCGAGGATATACTTATTAAGGAATCTTTAAAAAGATTAAAAAGAGAAAATTTTTTAAATATCATCTCAAGATTTGAGGTAATTAAAGCAAGAGGTAAGGCTGCAATTATTGGCCTTGTTAAATACTTAACTGCAATGGGGATTAGGCCGATTGTCGTGCATGATAGAGATAATGGAACAGAAGGTGCCACAAAATATAATAAACCGATTGAAGATGCTGTTGGTTCTAATGGTAGAATAGTTTTAATGATTGAAAATGTAGAAAATGAAATTGGTTATAGTGCTACCTATGAGAAGCCTTTTAAAGCATTCCAAGAAACCGAGAAATGGGGAGGAGGATGGTTAGACATACCTGAAAATTGGAGAAAAAAAATGAAAGAAATATTTGGCGAATATATTGTTGAATAATAAATTCAGCCTTAGTCAAACAAAAAAAACAGTTGCAATACTACACCCCTCTCCCACACCCCTCACAAACTCTCACTTTAACTTTTCTGAAGAGCAGCAATTGGACCCAGTGCCAGAACTTCAACCGATAATCTGATGCATTATAAAACGTGATGGTGATCTCCCGGGTTCCAGTCGGTCCGCATTTTGGGCATTGTTTGCTCTCTTTCATCTGGTTTCAGTTAGGCAACGCAAGATAATAAATAAATCATCCTTTTTGACGGCTTGCCCAATTTTACCTTTTTGTATTTTAGCAGCATCATTAACCAAAACTGTCTTTCTATGAAAAATCTATTTACACTGGTTTTAATTTTATTGGGCTTTAGTATAAATGCACAGGAACTGGATGGTGTTCCAACGTCTCAAGAATCTCAATCCTTTATTCAAGTATCAGCATCTAACCAGGTTGAAATAAATAAACTCGTTAACCAGGCTGAAGTGTTGAAAACTATTGCCTTTGTTGTAATAGCTGGCAACTGTGTAGCTTACGCCTATATTTACAAAGGAATTATTTTACCTAAGAAAATGATTGATACTGAAAAGTCTATTACTAGTCTTAACTCTGTATTTGCTCTTACCTCAGGCGCTTCAATCTTTCTTTATCATTTAGGATCCAGCAAACAAACCAAAGCTCTTAAGCTGATGAATAGACAAAATATTGCTATCTACCCAACTGAGCACGGGCTTGGTCTAGTCTATAACTTCTAAAAATCATCTATTATGGAACACAGCTCAATTTTTCTGTGGATATTTCTTTCAGTCATAGTATTCTTCCTTATCCGCCCTATTGTATTATGGTATTACAAGATTTACGCTATTGTAGCGAACCTTGAAGACATTGTAAAAGAGCTGAAAAAGCTTAACGACAAAATAAAAGAGAAATAATGCAAACCATTTTGTCGAATTCCATCCTTTTTAATATATATTTGCGCCATCAGTAGTGGTCACCATGACTACAGCTGTACCACAAAAGCGCGATCATGTTCTCAGAATCCTCTTTTACTAACCAAAATATTGCAGGGAAACCCTGTATCTGTGAGAAGCCACCCTTCGGGGTGGTGGAAAGGCTGCGCGGCCTTGTGGCGGATACAGGGTTTCCCTGCATAAGGAGGATTAAATTATGCCACTCTTTGAAGAAGAATCCGGGCCCCTAACGCCCTCAAACAATGACCTGCAAGAAGCTATAAACGAAGTATTCGCAACCTTTGTTGAGAATTTCCCGCCTGCAGCTTCGCGCCAGGAGAACCAGAAAGATATGACCACCGCCGAAATCTTTGAAATGATTAACAGCCACTGCCCCGATGCAATAACACCGGCCAAGTTGGTTACCATGCTTCGCGAAAAAGGTTATATCTCAAACTACGACACCGAAGAACGCCAATTCTGCTGGCTCATCCGGACATAGTATCCACACTTTCCAAACCTAGCCCTGCGGGTCCACAACGTGCAGGGCTTTTTTATTTTTGATCTTCAAAACTGTCCTTTTTGCAGCCCATTCCCTGCCTTTACTTTGCCTGAAAATCACACAACCATGGCAAACGAAACCGCAACCGCAAGGGTTGAACTCGATGGGCAGCAGGCTGACAACCAACTAAAGGAGCTCACTGCAAGAGCCCGTGAGATGAAAAAAGAGCTCAAAGAGCTGCGCCTGGCAAAAGATCCGGGTTATGAAGCAAAAAAACGTGAGTTTGACGCACTTGATAAGAAAATCAAAGACACTCGCAAAAGCACTTTCGACCTCAATGCAGTTATGAAGGATCTTAGCGGTGCCAGCCTCAAAGAACTTACCAGGGCGCAGCGTACACTTAACTCTGAGTTGCGCACAATGAACCGCAATACTGCCGAAGGCAAAAAAGTATTTGCCGACAAAACAGCACAATTGCAGCGGGTTCAAACCGAAATACAAAAGACTACAGCACAGATGCGGGGCTTTAACCAGCAGCAAACTCTTATGCAACGCATTGCCGGTGGCTTCAACCGTTACTTTGGAATGATCGCGGCATTTTCCGCTTCAATCCTGGGGAGCGTAATGGGTTTTAAAAAATTGGTTGAAGAGTTTAACGAATACCAGGCAGCAGTATCAAACCTCAGTGCGCTGACTGGTTTGGCGGGCGAGCAGCTTGACTGGCTGAGTGAACGGGCAAAAGCCGCTTCCACAGGAGCAACCGAAGATGGCGTAAGGTTCACAAATGCAGCCATTGATATTGTAAACGCTTATACACTGATCGGTTCAAAGCGGCCGGAACTGCTTGCCAACCGCGAAGCGTTGGCTGCTGTTACCGAGGAAGCCATGATTCTAAGTAAGGCAGCAAATATTACCCTGGTACCAGCCGCTACCGCGCTTACTACTACAATGAACCAGTTCAATGTTTCAGCCAGCGAAGCCAGAAGGATCATCAATACCTTGGGAGCCGGATCTAAGGTAGGCGCCGGTGATATCCCCTACCTCAATGCCGTGATCGAAAAATCGGGTACATCAGCTTATAATGCTAAAATTGAAATTGAAGAACTGGTTGGAGTTATTGAAGGGATAGCTCCTAAATTCTCACAGCCTGAAATTGCTGGCACACAGCTCAGGACCATGTTTATCCGCCTTCAATCAGGGGCCGATGATGTGAACCCCGCCATTGTTGGAATGGAACAGGCGTTGGATAACCTAGCTGCAAAACAATATTCAGTTGCTGATCTCACTAAACTCTTTGGTCTGGAAAGCATCAACATGGCCCTTGCCCTGATTGATAGCCGTGAAGAAATTAAACGCTACACAGCTGCCGTATCAGATACCAATATAGCTGTTGAGCAGGCCATCATTAACAGCGATAATAATAAAACCAGGCTTGAGCAGGCGCGAAACCGTGCTGCTTTACTCAGGATGGAATTGGGTGAAAAACTTGCACCGGCGCTTACTTTCAGCACCAATGCGTTCAGCTACCTGATAAAGGCCATCATGGGCGGAATTAAATTCTGGGAGGAAAATCGCAGTCTGATCATTGCAACTCTCAGCGCCATCATAGCTTATACTATTGCCACCAATGGAGCTATCATAGCAAAAAAAACATTTACTGCTGTACTTTGGCTGGGAACGAAAGCAATGCAAGCTTTTAATTTAGTTGTTAAAGTTAACCCATGGGCGCTGGCAGCTAGCGCTATTATCGGCCTACTGGTTTACATCAGGCAGCTCGGCCGCGAAACAGAGAGCCTTACAATTAAGCAAAAGGCTTATAATGAAATAAGGCAGCAAGCTACTGAAGGCGCTGCAGAAGAAGTGGCGCAACTCGATAAGCTTTTTACAGTATTAAAAAATACGAATATTACTGCTGAAACACGTAATAGACTAATCAAGCAAATAAATGATCAATACAAAGATTATTTGCCTAGCCTGCTTTCAGAAAAATCAACACTTCAGGAAATTGAAACTGCATACAATAATGTTGCTACCGCTCTCAGAAATAAAATTGAGATGGAGGTTCAACAGGAAAAAGCGAAAAAGCTATTTGCTGAAGCTGATATTAAAAAAGATGAACTGAAGGCTATTGAAGGAATGACTGCTGCCGAATATAACAAGCAGAACAACATCGTTGAAGGTGTACGCGGAGCAGCACGTGAAAGAGCCATTAATGGATTAAAGAAAGAGATTAATGAAATACTCGAAGTATATAATGAATTGATGAACCAGGTTGCCAAAACCCCGGGAGCATTTCCCCCTCCTGCTGGTGGTGGTGAAGATGATACACCGGATCCGGATCCAAACGGAGATGTTTCTACAGCATACGAAAATATTACCAAAGCCATCAACGACGCGCGTAAAGCCCAGGCTGCTTTCGTGGCTGAGGGGAATTATGCTGCTGCCAGGCAAGCTGATGTCGTAATTAAAACCCTTGAGGCTCAAAAACTGGTAATTGATGGTATCATTGCCAATGGTGGTGATGTTATTGGATTCCTGGATAATCTCACTGATTCAGAAGAAAGCCTTCTGCAGGAAAGCGATGCTTTTAATAAAAAATTCCTTGAAGATTGGAAAGGCACCTTTGATGAAATTAAGTCGCGGAAGGAACAGGATCACCAGGAGGATTTGGATAGAACCAGTAACCGTATTCAGTTTGAGCTTGATGAAGAGGCTAAGAAAAACGCGAAAAAGGAAAAGCTGGAAAAGGATTGGGAAAGTGCGCGTAAGCAAATTGTTGATGATTCTCTCAATGCCGGTTTCCAGATGTTCACAAACTATATCAATTCTCAGTATGACCGGCAAATGTATGCCCTAAATCAACGCCGGGATGCTGAACTCAACAATGAAAACCTTACCGCTGAACAGCGGGAAAAAATACAGGAACGCTACCGGGTACAAGAGGCGAAGATTAAAGAACAGGCATGGAAACGCCAACATCGTGCTGATATAATACAAAGTATAATCAATACAGCGCTTGCTGTAAGCCGGGCATGGTCAGCAGCTCCAGGAGGCTGGGCTAATTTACCTATGGTAGTTGCTGCCGGTATTTCAGGAGCTTTACAAACTGCGGTAATTGCTTCTCAGAAAATGCCTCAGTTTGTCAAAGGCCGCTACAATGTTATCGGTAAGGATGACAACAAACTCTACAAGGATGTTCCTTTTATGGGCCCTGCCAAAACAGGAATTTACAGAAACGCTTTGGTAGGTGAGAAAGGCGATGAGCTTATCATTGATAACCCCACACTGCGCAATATCCGTGTAAACTTCCCGGAAGTAATGCAGGCCATTCACGCTGCCAGGGTTCCACAATACTCACAAGGGCGCTTATCGGATCCACCGGCCGCAACCACCAACCAGCAACCAGCAACCAACAACCCACAACCAGCAACCGACCCCGCCCTACTCGCCGCCCTAAACCGCCTCAACGATAAACTCGATCAGGGCATAGAATCATACCTGGTTTACCAGAAGTTCCGCAAATTCGAAGACAAAGTATCTCAAACCGAAAACGACAATGCGTTATAACCGGAATTAAAAAACTGTCCTTTTCTCTAACCCCCCTCCAAACGATCTTTGAATGATGAATCTTGAATTTTGAATTTGACCCCATGCTTACCCTCGCAACCAACATACACGAATTCCGCCTCTCCGGTACCCCCACCTTCGTTAAGGTGCATACCGACCAGGCTGCTCAACCCAATATCCGGATTGATCTGAGTGTAATTCATTTTAAGTGGGATGACACTATTGAGTTGATCGGAACCGACAGCCAGACGCCCGGTTCAGATGGCAACTGTGATTTTGAAATCAGCGAATACTTTAATGCCATTATTAAACCCGGGTTTACCTTTCCGGGCACCAGCGCTATCAAAAAGCATGAAGCAGCCGCTCGCAGATACACGCTGTGGTGTAATGAGTATTATGGCAATCCACCAATTCCGAGGCATACGCTTTTGGTGCCAGAACCTTATTATGCCGTGAAAGGCTTAATCCCAAAGTGGGCACACAATCTGTTCTACAGGAAATACTCAAGCTTCGATGCAAAGCTAAAAGCAGGCGATACCTTACTGAGCTTTATGCATCTGATTTCTGTTGTCAGAAATCAGAAATATGTACGCCTTGTATCAAAGTCTGATATACTCAAGCTTTTCATTTTGCTTACCGAAGATCCGGCTTCAACTGTCAAAATCAAACTCGACTTTGTATTTACCGATGGCTCAGTTGGAGAAGACTTCTTTTTATCTGAAACCCTTACAGCTAAAAAAGGCCAGCAAATTGAGATTGATGCCGGTTATAACGACCTGGGGCTCCCGGGATTGATTCCAGCATTCTTTCCTGGTAAAACCGTTGCCTCATATACCGTCACACCTTACGATGGCGAAACTACTGCCTTACTTGACTTTCAACATACATATATCATTGATGAAAGTTACTCTCCTTACCGCCGCCAGTTTCTTTTCCGCAACTCGGCAGGGGCGTTTGATACAATTGTTACCACTGGCCAGGCATCCAGCGAAGTAGCTTATGAGTATGAAGTTGTGAACACTCCCTTCTGGCCAGGCGCTTCAACGGCAAACAAAAAGAACATCCGCACCACACAGGAAGAATCAATCAAGTGCAATACCGGCTACGTATCTAAAGACCTGCTTGCATACTTGCCTGAATTCTTTGGTTCGGAAGAAGTGTATGAGATCTTGGACGGTAAATTAATTCCCATTGTTTTCAACAATCAAACCATTCTCCGGTCCCGGGATAAAAGCGGATTGTACCACGTTGACTTTGATTACTATCATCTGCAGTCACTCGTTCCAGAAGTGGTTGCGCCAGCTACACCATTGCAGGTGGGTGACCCTTATGAAGGCGGCATTGTTGCCAGAGTAAATGAAACCACCATACTTATCCTTGCCCTTACTCCCACCCAACCTTTAAGTTGGAACCAGGCCACTGCTGCTGCAGCCGCTTATCAAAGTGGTGTGTTTACGGACTGGCGTCTCCCAACCCGGGACGAGCTGCTGACCATTCGAATGAACATTTTTCTCAGCCATAACGAAACGGCAGAACTTGAAGACCACTACCACTGGACCAGCGAAGACGATGGCGCCAGCGCATGGGCACGCTCCATGGATCCAAACAACGAACTGCTTTCAGATAAAGAATCAGCTTACTACTACCGGCCAGTAAGGGTAAAGGCATTAAACTAACAATACTATGTCAGAGGTATTTAAAATCAAACGAACTAGAAAGCCAGGAGTAAAGCCCAATGTAAACCATTTCCCTGACAGTGAAACTGCGATATGGAACCAGGCAGATGGAAAGCTTTGGGGTTTGAGGATTGATGAAAATGGTGAGAAGCTTGTCGTGCTAATTGGTGGAGGAATAAACAGCATTGGCGAAGTTCACTCACGGCTGCACTCAATAACCAGCGAAGCGGATCACGCCCCAGCGCCTCAAGAACATTGGGGGAAGTACGTCAGAGCAGAACCGGGAACTGGAAAGATCATATTTGATGACTTACCATTACAGGGTGTAGCAATAGTGTTGGTTGAAGGAATGGCTGGTTACATTGAAACACATCAACATAATCTTGGCGCAGATATACAGGTGGATTTCTATCATGTTTATCCTGATGGTGAGGAAACAAAAAGGAAAATGATATTTGTGCATTACGATATTAATAGTGTTGGCAGAATTTATTGGGAATCCACATTTATACTTGATTCCCATATTGCAGTAATTAAATAACCTCAAATAAACAGAAATCATGGCAGAAAGAAGAACTTTTGGTCAGGGGCTGGATATCCAGCACAACGACATTCTTAATCAGCTTATGTATGGTGTTGCTACAGCTGCAAACGCAGCCACTTACCTTGGAACCATTAAGCGCAAAATTGTATATCATGCGGAATCCGGTGGTCGGTTAATGTACCGTGGTGAAAGCGCAAACCACACCCTGGCGGTTTCATCAGATGTGAAAAATAACTTCATTGAATTGAATGATACACCTGCTAACTACTCAGGAGCAGCCGGTAATTACATGCGGGTAAATTCAACTCCAAACGGGTTGGAGTTCAGAACCACTGCCCAGGTGTGGAGTGACATCCAACCCACAATGGGAGTATTGACAGCAACCGGATCAATAAGCTTGGATAACAGTACCAGACAACTTATTGGCGGGGCTGCTCAAATTAGCCATTTGACTACAGCTGGACACAAACATATCCCTACGGGTGGCTCAGCAGGCAATTGGTTGAAATATAGTGCATCAGGTACTGCTACTTGGGCTAATATTACTTGGTCTGATATTGGGAGCATTCCAAACGATATTGTGTATCTAAACGCGGTGCAAACGTTGACGAATAAAACGTTTTCTGCTGACTTGAATACACTCATAGGTAAATCAGGTGATGATTCTGGTGGTGATTTGCTTGTGTATAATACATTGGGAGCCAAATACCAAAGAAGGGCTAAAGGGTCAACTGGTCAGGTATTAATGTCCGAAAATTTTGATATTGCTTGGACTTCGCTAACATCAAGTCATATTTCCAACTTTTCTGCAACTGTTTTAGGTACAGTTTTAACTGGATTTACATCAGGAGCATCAACAACTATTCTTGCAACAGATAACATATTGCAAGCCTTTGGGAAAACTCAGGGGCAGGTAAATAATCTGTATGACCTTGTTACACTTGGTATACACAATCGTCCTGCTTGTAAGGTAGCATTTGATAATCCTGCTGCACAATTAACAACTACGACAAACACAATTGATAACGTTACAACAATTTCTGGAATGAGGGTAGTTGTTTTTGATTCAAGTAGTGCGACACAAATTAACAAAATATACCAAGCAAGCGGTACTACTGGTAACTGGACATGGACAATTCAGCAAGACGGAACTGGTGCTGATTTACCACAGGAAGGTCATACTGTTTGGGTAGGGGAAGGCCAAACATATGAGGATACCAAATGGACTTTTAACAGTACCGCATGGGTTCAAATTGGTGGAACAGGATTTTACACAGCCGGAACAGGAATTGCTATTTCAACCGGGAATGTAATCAGTTTGGCTACAATTACAGCAAGGTCAATTCTTGCCCGTGCTACAAATTCATCAGGTGTTCCGGCTCAATTACAATGTGGTGCAGATGGTAGGGTGTTAATGCAAACATCAAGTGCGCTTGTTTTTGCGGAAATAACCAACGCTAATATTTCAGCTACAGCCGCTATTGCATGGAGTAAAATGGCCAATCTGCCCACAAGCACTGTGGTTGTTGTAGGAATCGACGGTAAAGTTACCACACAAGAAAATCTTGAAGTACCCAGGGGTGGTACAGGATTAGGAACCGTAACAAATGGAGCCTTGTTACTTGGCAATGGCACAAATCCATTAGTTGTTTTAGCAATAGGAACTGCAAACCATTTTCTCAAATCTCATGGAACGGGAAATTCATACTCATCTTATGCAATGCCTGCAACAATTACAGAGGGAGATGTCGGAAAGTTTCTAAGGGCAACATCAACAGGAGCAATTGGCTTAGAGGCCATTTCTTTCACGGAGCTTCCAGCCCGCACACTTGCCACATACCCGGTTCGCCTGTCTTCAGCAGCAAATACAGTTACGGTTACAGCAGCTACCCACGGTTTTGATGAAATTGTGGATGTAATGATTTGGAGAGCTGAAAGCGGAACTTACCGGAAATACGAAGTTGACTATCAAGTTAACGCTTCCTCTAAATCTGTTGTTTGTGATTCAAGTGAAAACTGGCCTGCAGGCTCTTACTTGGTAATTACAGGATTCAAAGGATCGGTTGTAGGAGACTAATACAATGGGGAAGGGAAAGCGGTTTGCTTACTTAGTTGAGTTTGCTGATACCTCTGATTTGGTAGCAGTAGAAGCTGGCGCAATTGGCTTTGGAGTAAAATCTGGTGAATTATATCACAAGACCCCAGCGGGTGTCGAAAGTTTAATTTACCACTCAGGAAATATTAGTTCTGCTGGCCTTGTTCCCTACACCGGTGCAACTGGCGATGTTGACCTTGGAAAATTTAAGCTAACTTCAGGAAGAGTAGTAGTAAAAGGCACTGTAAATATTATTGATATTCATCCTGTTAGGATTCAAATTGATTTCACAGGGAGTGGTAATAATATAGACTTTTCAGCTGACGGTTATTTCTTTTCGCAGCAGAAAACACTATTTGCTACACCTGCAACCGGGTATGCTTCTATTAATCTACCTCATGGCGCAACTCCTACTGCTTTTGCCAATGGCGATATATGGACTACTTCAAGCGGAGTATTTGCAAGGGTGAATGGTGCTACAAAGAGGTTAGATATTCAGTCAGAAGGCTCTCTTAATACTTTCAATACTTCTAATGGCAGCGGAGGCTGGGTTGCTACAAATTTAGAAATGTATGGTTACGGCTATATCAGGAATAGACTATTGCCTACAACGCTTTTTTATTTAGGCGATGATGGGATAATAGAACTGATTTGTGAAAATAGCATAACACTCAGAGCAGATGATCAACAGATTAGAAAGTATGACTCAACTTTATATGTGCCTACAAGCGACCACAGTCTTGTAAATAAAAAATATGTTGACGATAACATTCCAAGTGTTTCTGGATTTATTTCAGGAACACTAGCTAATGGTTATATTCCTGTTGCTACAGGTGTTAATACACTTGGAAATAGTTTACTTTACCAGGACAGCGTTAATGGCAGAATTGGATTCGGTACGACTGCTCCACAGAAACCTTTCCAAGTTGTCTCAGATGATCAGGTTTGGTTTGATAGACATAAAGACGATGCTATTGCTGCCGGTGTTGTTTATAATAAATCAAGAGGAACTTTTGACGTACCTGTAAATTGTGATGTAGATGATGTTATCGGAGCAATTGCTTCAAGAGCCTATTATAATAATGGATGGAGAACAGTAGGTAATATTCAATTCAAAGTCAAAGCAGGAACGGGTACTCTTGCCGCCGGTTCTATTACATTCAGAACATCGCGGGAACAAGTCGTAACAGATGCTATGCTACTTGCCCCAAATGGCTACCTAGGCATCGCTTTACCAATGACAGGGGCCATATTCAATGTTGATCCTACAGAAGCTTTGCACGTTGGAGCAAATGCGCGAATTGATGGAAATTTGGGAGTTAATATTGCTGTTGCTACTGAGAGGTTACACGTATCAAATGGAAACATTAGAGTATCAAGGAATGATGCATCGGCTATTTTATATTTGGAGCGAGATTATTCTGCAACACCTGGTACGCAGGAAACAATAGCAAATATTAGGTTACAAAATTCAAGTTCTGTTGCCGGAAACGGTGCAATTTTAATAAATTCCCTTAGAAAAAGAAGTGATGGTGCACATGAAGGTATGCAATCCATATTTGACCCTATTTCATCCACATGGAAAGAATTCTTCCAAATAAACGCAGCTACCGGAAATGTTGAGGTTAGGAGTGGCATAGTTAACTACAGTTTTCTTAATACGGGTGTCGTTAGTTTTACAGGAAACGTTGGCATCGGCATTTCTCCTACATCGCAACTTCATACCACAGGCAGTGTCAGGTTTCAGGGTTTGGCAGTGAATACTTCATTCACAAGAGTAGCTGTTGCTGATAATAGTAATAGTTTAGGATATGTAGTTAAGGACACGTTTTGTCATAATGGAGTTAACTACAATTTCGGAAGCCAGTTAGCTTGGGCAAGTACGCCTGCAATAACAAGTAACATAAGATTCGCAAATAACCAGTATCTAATTGCTCCTACTTTCGTAATGGGCAGAGAGGATTTATTGTACAATATTGATAGAAGAGCATTGGTTGATACTGGCATTTCTATTTCAATGCAGAATATACCCGGAAGTGCTTCGGCTTTGTTTGATGGGAATAACTCCACAGGGAACCTTACGATTGATATATCTGCTATGAGTGAGGGCAATCCTTCCACATGGGCAGTTATAGAAATTGCACACAGTAACACTGCTACAGCTTTGTTTAATAGAATTGATTGGGCAGGAGCAACAGTACTGATAGGTACTCAGGAAGGTTGGGGTTATTTGGGTGGTTACACGAATAACAACATGATAACCTCATTCAAGTTTGAAATCAAAAGTACACACGATGGTAACTGGTACACAACAAAAGATTATTCAGGCGCAGGATTGTCATTGACTTCTATGTTTTCGTTTGCACCTATGGATTCGGTCGCTTATACGGCAGGAGCAAGAAGCGCATCAGCAATCAGGCTTTCAATACGTGGTGCCGTTGGATACGGAGCTTCATCAGTCATATATTTAGGCACTTTTTCATTATTTAATACATTTCCTAATGCTCGTATTTCTGAATCTGTATTATCGCTAAGTTCAAGAGGAAGCACGGGATACGGAGATTATTTGTTTTACGGAAGTACTGCTACTTCTGCCGCTTCTGTATTGAGGCTTTTCAGTAGTACAGGAACGCAGATGTTTACGTTTCGTAATGATGGTAGGTTTGGATTGGGTATAACAAGTCCGCTGGCTGATTTAGTAGTTGGTAATGGTGGTAGGGCTGCTATCGAAACCTCTTTAATCCTGGGAGTACCGAATGCTAATATTTTCACACCTGACGCTGGAATATCACTTTATACAGCAGGCTCCATTATATGCAATCCATTAGCAGGTAGCGGAGTAAGGAATGTAGGCATAGATGCCAGCGGTAAATTTGTGCTTCACACAATCACTGCAACTCAACCAGCAGGCAGTGATACAGAGATTCAGTATAATAATAATGGAGTATTTGGAGCGTCATCTAATTTCAAATACACAGCATTAGGTTTGGATGTTTCTGGTTCTGTTCATGCTATAAAAGCAACTTCATTGGCTGGTAGGGCTGCGGATATTATTCGTAGTGGAACTTTGACAGCAAATAACTCAGTTGAAACCATGTATTTGCAGAGAGTTTACAATAGCAGTTACAATGTTACCGGAACTATACTGGGAATAAGGGATGTTCTTAGTGGTTCAGGGGTAAAGGCTGGTTCTTTGATAAAAGCAACTATTGAGGATAGTGGCAGCATGACTGTGCTGGATTTCAATGCAAGGCAAGTATCAGGAGCAACTAACATCGCTTTTATGATGGGAACATGGAATGATATGACTTCGGGTAAATTGTTTGCACTGAAAAACACCGGACAGGAAAACTTTGCGGTAATGCACAACGGTGCAATAGTAACGGGAGCAGGAAACAGCACGTTTTTGTTTGAGAGCCTTCTCACAGGCACAGTTACCCCAAACCGGAAAATCAGAACAAGAATAAATGGGAATATAGTAGAAATACCAGCATATTTTGATACCGAAAATCCTTCTTAATATTCATCAAAACAAATTTTTATGAACACAGAAATCAAATTAAAAAATGGTGACATTGTTGAACGCTACAACATGCTTAACCAGGTATTAAACCTCAAAGGCGTGAAACTGCTTTATGCACGGGATCGTAACTTAACAAAGCTTGCAGCACTGGCGCACCCTGGAAATGCTGCTGAGGGAAAACCACCAAGGGATTTATCTTTTGAAAAACGTTTCCCGAAATCAGCTGCATACAAGGAATATGAGAAAAAAAATCAGCAAATGTTTGAGGACCTTTCTAAAGATGAGAAAGGAAATCCAAAAACTAAGACAATAACAAATCCACAAACAGGTCAATCACTCGAAGTTTTTGATGTGGATATTACCTCAGATAAATACTTGAAGGCAAAGGCAAAACTTGAAAAGGAATATGCTGATGCAATTAAAGAAATGGCAGACAACCGGGAAAAGTACATTGACTTCCTCAATTTAGATTTTGAATTCCCGGAAGAACTGAAACTGCATACCATTTCACTTGAAGATGTGAACCCTGATATTTCAGAAATGTCATTCACGGCAATAGCGTGGATGATAAAAGATGAGTAACATGGAATATTTTATTCATCCCTTAGCCCTTGCTGCGTTGGTTCCTCTCATTGTGGAGGCACTAAAGCAGCAACTTAAGTGGAAGCACAAAGTGTTATTCACTGTATTCAAACGAGAAATTGTAACAGCTCAGATAGTCAGTCAAGTAGTTGCAATGTTACTATCCTTTTTGGGATGGAAGTTTAACCTTGGATTCTTTTCTGAGCTTAATCTTTTCTACTCAATGTCATGGGGAATATTTATCGGACTAGCATCAAACGGTGCATTTGATGCCGGATACCTAAACATAGTGTACCAATTTTTCAATCAACTTAAACCCAAAAACAATGAAAAAGTTAATGACATTTCTTAGCATTATGCTCATTGGGATGATGAGCTTTGCACAAACAATTGAAATCACGGTAAAGAAAAACAATCAGAAGCATGAAGTTTCTGTATTTGATTTTACGTCGTGGGTTAAAGGAGCAAAGGGAACTTTGTTTGTCCGGGTTCCAGGCATTAACAACGGTAAAACCTTTGAAGTAAAAGAACCGTATGAAGCCACTACTCAGGCAAGGATTGACATGATGAAGGTGAACCCGGAAGGTGCATTTATTATTTCAAACAAGTTCAAATACAGTTCTTCTAACCTTGCAACAGGTAATGAATTTATTGTTGATCTGTGGGGCACCCCGGGAACTCATACAATCACTTTGCCGCAGGGCATTGAGTTCGTAAGCAGTGCCGTCGAAAATTACCAGATTAGTTACGGTGCTACTGCCCTTAATATATTTTATGTAGAAAGAACGCACCAGGACAATCTAATCACGCTGAAGATCACCCCTGCCACGTATTGGTCAAGAGAAGGAGATTGGAAACTATGGAGAGGTCCAGATTGGTATTGGGGAACACATTCCGTACTCCCTGAGCAACAAACGGGAAAACGCTACATTGGCTATCTAACACTGAAATTTACAGCGACGGGAACTTTTACCATTCCTGAGATGGTGGGTGGAGTCTTTTTTGTAGAAAGCCTGAAAACTCCTGTTGAACCGATACCAACAGTTGTTCCTATTGCAGCAACTATTATAAGTTGGCAAACACCACGCCCTACATGGGCAACAAATTTAGCAGATTTGATGATACAGATGAATCACCCGGTCAATCAATCAATCACCGGACTTGATGTAAACGGTAAATATGTACATAAGGAAAGTATTGTTAACGGTGCATCAACTACTAATTACCCTTTTAAAGTTATTTGGCGGGCTGACGATGTTGATCCTTCAAAGATCAACCAAGCGCAATACATTATGGGAGACGTTCAAGATTTTAATCCTTCCGGACTAGTGCTTAAACCGGTATGGGAAGTTTGGATATTAAGCGAAGCACCTACTGTATTTCCATTTCCAAACGGTGTATTCCCGGCTAAAGAACCAACTGTGATGGAAGCACCGGTAAGCAATATGATCAATATTAACACTGCATCACTGGAAGAGTTGCAGGGTATAACGGGGGTGGGCAAAGTATTGGCAAAGCGTATATTTGACGCCAGACCTTTCACTGACGTTAAGGACTTGGAACGTGTTTCCGGAATTGGTGCTAAGTCGGCACAAGATATTGGAAAGCAAGTAAGCTTTTAACCCTAAACTGGCTGTTTTCTTTGAATTTTGAATCTTGAATTTTGAATTTACCATGTTAAGCCTCCGCCTCGGTTCCACTCTCGTCAACACAAAGTCCGCCGATATCCCGGTGGTTCTTCGCAATCCGCTATTTGTTACAGATGAAGGAAAAATCCCCGGATCCTTCATCTTTAACTTTAGTGTACCATTGACTGAGGAACTGAAGCGCGAGCTCTCATTCGCCCACCGCCCGGCAAGAAAAGGAAAGCCAACGTGGCAGCATCCTTTCTTGCTGCGCTTTGGGATCCTGAAATTTGCCGGCACAGCAAACATTACCGAACTCAACAATAATGAGGTAGAAGTAAGCATGCCCGTTGATGTTGGCAGCCTGAGCGCAGCATTTGGCAATACCAGGCTCCGCGACCTGGATATTGATGAAACAGTTCCCTGGGATCCGAAAATCACCTTTGCATCCTACAGCCAGTTATTTGAATATTCAGACAATAATGTTAACCCACGCGATTTTGTTATAATTCCAGATGTACTTACCATAGATAGTTTTTCGGCCTTCGATGTGACTTCAGGTGAATGGACATGCCCTGCAGATGGAATCTATTACTTGAATGTTGTTTTAAACTGGGCGTTTAAAAAGCGTACCGTTGGCGATGATCAGGTGGATGCTGGTAAAAATCCAAAATTTATTGTCGAGAAAAACGGAATGGCAACGTTGTACTTCACAGATATTACAAGTAACAACTTTGTCTTTAATGGACCTTTGGGACTTCTTGAAGGGGATGTAATAAGGTTTATATTTAATGTTGAACCAGTGTTTTTTTGGCCGGTGTACTGGCTTCAATTTCACTTCGATCCTGGATGTAATATCTTTATTGATGATGGTACCACACCATTCGCTGAAATACCCCAGCAAACCTGGCCCGATGTTAATTTTTCAGTCTATCCCTATCACAACCCCGAGGCCATGGGCAACCTGCCCGACAGCCTTTTCAAGATTGATATCAACGATACAAAAGATCAACTTTCGCGCTTCGCACCCGTGGTAAATTACTATCGCGATGGAGTGTTTCCCTGGGTCGTTCACGGCCCGGTAAACGGCATTTATTATAGTTTACTCAACCTTTTTTCACCCTCGCCTTACCTGGCTTTCATCATCAAAGAAATTTTCAACCACACCGGGTATCATATTATAAACAACGTTTTCAACCAGGCCGATCTCAAAACCATCGCATGCATCACCCCCGATATTATCAACAATTATTTCCCTGCAGGCAATGCGCCGTTGCTGAAAACCTTCCTGCCCGATGCAGAAATCAGGGATTTCCTTCGAAACATCTGCTCCACCCTAGGCATTGTGTTCAAAGTCAACAACCTTTTGCGAACCATCACTTTCGCGCACATTGACGATATCATCAACGATACCGGCAGTATTGAGTTCAGTAATAATATTGTGAGCGTTCCCAGGCTTAGCGCCGAAGATTTTGAGGGTTATATCATGCGAACCACGCCGCCAAAGTGTAATTACATTGGTAGCTTCCAGAAATCTCTCGATGGTATCACTATAAAGGGAGAAGTAAGTTTATGGAACAATCTGCCATCCACAGGCAATGAGGTAAACGATGCATTCTTTGTAAGGCGCTGGCGTGCCTGGTTCATCTGGAATTATGATCCCGATTTCGGCGTCTATAACTGGATATTCCATAGCATTGACTATTCTAAAGAAGTAAGCAGCTTCGATCCGGAAGAAGAAGACAAAGCATTAAAGCTTGAGTTGCCATTAGCAGCCCCGGCCGCTTTTGTTTATCATCCCGAATATCCAAACACTGATCCAACCATCGGCGGCAATTCCCGTGGCTGGCATATTCCCGCCTACCACCATGCCGGCAATTTTGAAATTCTGCCCGAAGCCTATCGTTCTGAACCCGGTTTCGCGCTCGTTCACTACCGCGGCTTACAAACGGACAGTAACGCCGCCAATTATCCCATGGCCAGCAACGATGTGAATGATTACAATAACGATAAGATCAGCGATGCCAACCTTGGTTTGCGGCCCGATGGGCAATACGGCCTATACGAAAAACGTTGGAAAAACTTTATCCAGTGGCGCCTGAGCTCACCAGGCGAATACACTATTGAAAAACACCTTACTCCCCTCGAAATCTCCAACCTCGATTGGTTCAAATGGCATAAGATTCTCGGAGTGGATTACTTGTTCAAAGAGATCCGGTTCAGTATCCGGAATGATCACATCACAGTTGCTGAGATTATTGCTTACAGGCGTTAGATCCTAGGGCCCTCTTTCTTAATCTTCACAGAACTTGTGCCCATCAATTCCTGTGTATATTCTATTGTTTGATCCAAACTCTGGTGCCCTGCCTGGTTCATGATCTCAAGCCAGTCGGTTCCGGCCAATTTTAACTCAACCATACCAGTATGCTTGAATGCATACAACCAATACTCCTGGCTTAACCCGGCCTCTTTTCTTATATTTTTAAACCGGTTATACATGTAGTTGCGGCCAACCATCCGGGCTGCCGGTTCGCCATTAACGCCTATGATAAAATGATTTCCTGAAGCTCTCTCATACTTTTTATCAATAAGCTCCTGCAGGAAGTAATCCGGTATGTCAACAATGCGTTGCTTGTTTGTTTTCGCAATTTCAGCCGGTACCGTGATCCGTCCGCGTGAAAAATCTATGTTTTTTATCTTGAGCTTGCGAAGCTCCCCGGGTCGGATTAGACAGTTAAAAATCATTTTTATAACTATCAGCATTTGCGGATCCATACTTTCCATGATCGTCACAAGCTTTTTTATCAGCGTTTCGTTGTAGATACGCGGCTTATTGGATTTACCTGGTAAGCGCTTCACACGACTAAAAACATTCTCTTTAATTGCCTGCTCATCTATCATGAAGTTCCATAGCGATCGCATCAATGTAGTATATTCATTAATGCTTTTGTTTCCGATACCCCTATCTGTTTGAAGATAATCAATGAAAGCATCGGCATGTTTTTTTGAAAATGCCGCAGGGTGAGATCCAGACAAGTCTTTATTCTTTATAAAGTTTTCAAGGTACCTGAACTTGCTTTTATATGTTGTGTAGGTTGAGGGCCTTACTTCCTTTTTCTTTTGATCCAGGAACCTTGATGCATAGAATCTGATATCCCGGATGCTCGATCGCTGCCGGCCATACTCTTTAGCTATATGCTGATATTCCAGGTTGTCAGTATAAATTACTTTCTGATCACCTGTAAAAGGGTTCCAGCCGTTTTTCAATTTCAAACGTAACTCTTCAATGAGCTTTTTAGCCCATCGGTGTTTGGCTTCTTTAGTCTTAAATCCTGAAAAACCTTTGTATTCCCGGAAGCGCTGCATCTTGCCAGTAGACGGGTTTCGTAGGGAGTAAAAAACAAACCACTGCTTTGTAAGATCGCCTTTATAATCATGCAGTTGCGGCATGATTATCAGTTTTTGTCTGCTCATTTGTTGTGGATTGCTTGATTTAACAGGCATTCAGGAAAACGGTTTTGTCTGTAATTACAAACCGTATGCGCAACTATTTCTTTTAGAACTATTTATAGCGTTTTCGTGCGGAAGAGGGGACTCGAACCCCTACGCCTTTCGGCACCAGATCCTAAGTCTGGCGCGGCTACCAATTACGCCACATCCGCAAATTTGAAAGCGGGTGCAAATGTATAAATTTTCTGAGAGATGGACAAGCCCCGAGGCGAGGCTTCTTATTATCGAATTTGATCTGATCAACTAATTGCCGTGTTCAAATTCGGATAATAACCATTAGCTTTACACTCTCAATCAATATCCTTTTTTCACCGATGTGTTTCAAACTCCTGCCGCGACTTTTTATTTTCCTGATATCACTGCTTTTGTGCAGCAACACTGCTTTATGTGAGGTTGATAAAAACAGCGCTTCACTGCCCAGGAGTTGGAATGGTTTTATGTTGTCGCCGCATGGTTCGTACCGCTCGCTTTTCATTTATGTGAATATTATTTATGATGCCTCTGTTGCCGATTCTGTGGCAAGCAATGAAATCTGGCCTCAGTCGCAAACCGAAGGCATCAATGTTGATACGGCTTCCTGGCCAACTTATCTTACTGATTTTATTGATGTTGAATACGATCCTGAAAACATTCACGGAATGTTCACAAAACTCTTTGCCGAATCATCTTTCAACAAGCTGATTCTAACAGGCGATTTCATGATTGTGAACATTAAGCACAGCAGCGTCAGCCTGGGTGGAGAATTCAAATCCATCCCGCTTCTTGACAGCGTGATGCAAATGATCAACCTAAATGGAGGACTGAATACACTAAACGGTTACAACAGCATTCAGGATTACGCAAGTTCTGACCCAACCAAATTTGACCTTGTGCATTTCATAATCAGAAATGCCCGGTCCGGATATGGTGATTACTGGCCCGGAAACGGTTCAGCAGGCGCAGGCGATTGGATCAGGTTAAAAACCAGCGATGGAGAAACATATTCTGCGCTTCAATCCTCTGTTCAATGTGTCGGAAATATTGATATTTCTCTGAATCCAACCTCGATCATCATTCATGAATTTTCTCATCTGATCTTTGGCCCAAATAGTTTTCACACTTCGGGCGGGCATAGCTGGGGAGGCAAAATGTGCTTTCCGGCTATTCAATATGGTTATGGACTGATGGGTGCCGCAAGCTCCGGCCTGGTGAACTGCAATGGGTTTGATCGCTTCAGGGTTGGATGGATGAGTGATGAGAACACTACCAGCTGGCCCATTACAGCATTGGGAGTTATTTCAGACATTAGCAGGGAAAATGGAAACCAGTCTTTTATGCTCCGCGATTTTATAACAAGCGGAGATGTGGTTCGCATTAAACTTCCTTTTATTCAGGCGCCGGCATCCAACCAGTACATCTGGCTTGAAAACCATAAAATGCTTGACAGCACGCTGAATTTCCTGCAATATTCCAACACCAACCCTGAATGCCGGCCCCAGGCAAAGAAAGGTATTTATGCCTACTATCAGGTTGGAAAAGATACAATTGACGGTTCAACTGGAATTGTTTACCCGGGCCATGATACTGATAACCTGAAAATGATTTGTGCCAACGGATTTTATGATCAGGTGTATAAAGGCACGATCCCCGGCAGTTGTGTTGGTACAGGAGCGTTCGACTATTTTGCCGATCAATCGCCCAATCCATTGTCAGGTAATAATGATCTTAGTGCGTATTTTCTTGATATCCCCGGCGATGACACTTTGAAGCCAGGCATCCATGCTAAAAATGCGATGGCAAAAACTTATTTCCATTCCCCGAATGATACTGTCAAACACCTGCCCTACCTGATGAGCGACATCAATGCTTTTCAGGGGTTTAATGAAATGAGCCTGAACACAAATCCAGCGCCGTTTAATACGGCAACATACTACCACAGCCCGTATGTGGAAAATAACACCAGGCTTACTGAGACGGTTGAAACGTTCAGAAATTTGCCTGAGGTCTATATTTCAGGCCTGAAGATCGCTATGACCCCAATTGATGAAGATGATTACCTGGTAGACATTTCGTGGGACAACTATGACCTGCACACTGAAGTTCGCTGGACGGGGCAGATTGTGCTTCACGAAATGCTTTATGTGAAACCAGGTGCCACACTCCTGCTCGATCAGAGCGGTACAGCGGGCAGCATTTATCGTCATCCTGTCAGCGGAATGTTTTCTGCGCCAACACAATTGCGCTGTGCCGGTGGTTCACTCATGGTTCAACACGATGAATCAACAGTGAAACTGGATAATAATAGTACTTTGCTGCTGGAATCCGGAAGCCATTTTCTATCCGAAGGCGGATTACTAAGCATAACCAACGGAAGCTTCCTGCGCGTTGCTTCGGGAGGAGTTTTTGAGCAGCGTCAAAATGCCATGACAAATATTGAAAATTCTGGCACTTTGCTCATTGAGCAAGGTGGCCATTACATCATTGACGGCGGCAACACAACCATTAAACCCGGCGGCAGGCTCGAAATTGAAAGCTGCGCAACCATTGAAATACGCAACGGGGGAATGTTGGCTATCCAGGGCTTTGCTGAAATCTGCCTTCATCCTGGTGCATTTTTTATTATTGACTCTATGCAGAACCTTCAATTTAGTTTTGGGTTCAGCACAGGAAACTGCATGGAGTTCACACCAGCAAATTTTGAGCATACTGTAATTGCAGCGCCGCCAACTTTTCTCATCCAGGGAAATGTTGAGTGGAACAATGTAACTTACAATTATACTGAAGACCTGCGCATTGATTCGGCCGCAGTTTTCAATCTGAGTGGTGGAAGTGAACTTCGCTTTGCAG
Source organism: Bacteroidales bacterium (assembly GCA_014860575.1). Lineage (NCBI taxonomy): Bacteria > Pseudomonadati > Bacteroidota > Bacteroidia > Bacteroidales > Bacteroidales bacterium. The sequence goes on along the minus strand of JACZJK010000056.1, from coordinate 4,572 downwards.
CGGGCAAAAAACTTATTGTGGAAAGAGGCGCCAGCCTATCGATTGCCGACAGCAAGCTTACAAATCTTTGTGCGAACCAAGCCTGGAGTGGTATTGAAGTGTGGGGCGATGCAAAAAAAAGCCAGTTGGAACCCGGTGCGCAAGGTCTGCTCTATATTTCTGACCGTGCATTGATCGAAAACGCAATCATTGGCGTATTGGCCGGAAAGACATTCAGCGAAACTTTTGAAACGGATGCTACAGATATTGACCCGGCTTTTGGAGGTGGAATTGTAGTTGCAAACATGGCCTTTTTCAATAACAACCAAACAGGAATCTTTCTGGCACCATATGAGAACCTCAATCATGAAAACGGTTTGATCCTTAACAATGCCAGCAGGATTGAGAACTGCGGTTTCAATTGCACCAGTATGCTTTTCAGCCAGATGGATTTCATTAAATTAATTGGCGTAAGGGGCTTGGAAATCAATGGAAACATCTTTTCCCAGCCGCCAACGCTGAATGCTTCAACAACCGGAATTTTAAGCCTCAATTCAAGTTTCAGGGTTGGAGAATACGGTGCTGATCGTTCAACCATATCAAAGCAAACTCAAGCCAGCAGGTTTGAAAACCTTCGATATGGCATTAAAGCCCTTGGAACCGGCTCAGAAAAAACATTTGCTGTTGAAAACGCACTTTTTGTCAACAACACCCTCGGCATCTTTTCCAGCGCAAATTATAACTTTTCGATAGTGGGATCGGATTTTAAGATCCAAAATCTCAGTTCTTCGAAACCGAGAAAAAGCGGTTTATATGTGGATGGCCCTGTATATGGGTTTCAGATAACCGAAAATCAATTTACTGGCAATTACTCAGGAACATCTTTTGGCAGTGGCTCCGCAACTGGTATTGCATTTAACAATACCGGTTCACACAGCAATGTGCTTTACAACAACCAATTTGATTCCTTGTACATTGCGATTCATGCCATGAACCAAAACCGCGGCCGTGACAATTACTCTGGGCTCTGCATTAGTTGCAATGATTTTGGCCTGAACCGACATGCTATTTTGGTGATCCACGACAGTACTTCGACGGGTCCCTCAGGTATTGCACATTACCAGGGAGGGATTGGAAACAGCACAAATGCACTGGGTGGAAATACTTTCCTGAACTCTGATTTATGGGAGTCACATTTTTACGTTCATGGAAAACCAATGGTGTATTTTTATCCTAATACCACTAGTACAGAGGCGCTTGTAAAACCAACCCAACTCACTCCAAATGCTGTGTTCCTGCTGCCAAATAACAAGCCCTATTTCAAACCAGCGTCTTGTACTTCAACAATGAATAAGTGGTTCGAACCGGATTACCATGAGCTAAGAATTAATTACGAAACCAGGTTGGTCCTACTTCAAGAAAAGCTTGATAAATACCAGCGGCTAATTGATGGTGGGGATACGGAATTACTTTTACAAAAAATAAATCTGAGCCATCCTGGTGATGCAATCGAATTGCGCCGACTATTGCTCAACTTTTCGCCCTGGCTGTCTGATACCGTTTTAATAAGCGCCATCGGTCTGCGTCATGTCTTGCCAGATTTTATGATCCGTGAAATCATAAAAGCAAATTCCCATGCCTCCAAATCGCCACAGCTAAATGCAGCGCTGATTTCCCGGTTCGGTAAATTGAAGGATGATTTTGCTGAAATTGTTATTCTTGGAAAGCAATCATTATCTGCAAGGGAAGCATTAGAGGCTGAAATCCTGAATACAAAAGCGGGCCTTCAACAAACGCTAATGCAACTGATGCTGCATTTAATGAATGATTCATATGATCCCGGAACTGACGATGAGCTTCTAACTCTATTACTTGAACAAGCTTTACCGGAATACTGGTATATAGCAGCCATGATGCTTATGGAGCAGGGAAATATTTTTGATGCCAGCGGAACTCTCAATGCCATGCCGGCCAGGTTTGCTTTTAACACCAGCGAAGCTGCAGCTCATGGCAATGTAAAATCCATGATAGAAAAAATGTATTTTCTCTCGCTGCAAAGAAAAAACCTGCTAGTCCCCGACAGCGTCACCATTCAATGGTTGTTCGGGATCAGAAATACCGGCTTAGAACCGGCCGCAACTTACGCCCGAAACATCTTAATTTCCGCAGACGCTCTTACTTACGAACCACATCTTATTTACCCAAAGCAATCTGAAGCTCCACCCTCTAAGCCTCCTGATATTGTTGAATATCCCCCCAGGATTTCAATTATGAATGTCTTTCCAAATCCTGCGCTGGATTATATTTTGGTGGATTATGATCTTAGCATCCTGAACCCATCGCAAAACGATGACCAACAAATTATCATTACCAGTGCAGAAGGGCGGAATCTGAGTTCGATAAAACTGGGCAAATTGCAAAACCAGTTGCTGGTATCACTAAAAGATTACCCTGCCGGCATTTATATTATGAGCCTGTATGACGGTGGAACGCGGATTGAAAGTAAGCGGATTGTGGTTTACTAGGCGCTTGCATCATTCAATTCAAATCATCATTCCAAATGGTAAATCCCTGCCGCATTCCTTTTTTCGATGGCATCATAAAACACCTGATGAATTGCAGTGCGGATGTTGAGTTTACCAAGATTATTCGGAGTTGCCGAAGGATGAACCCTGTTGGACAGGAAAATGTACACCAGGTTGACTTCCGGGTCAGCCCAGGCATAAACACCCGTAAAACCTGAGTGACCAAAGCTGGAATTAGAAACCGACAAACTTGTGGGGCCATCTTTTTCTCGCTTCAGTTGGGGCTTATCGAAACCCAGGCCTCGACGGTTATCATTCAGCGGACTTTGTGTACGGGTAAATTCATCCAGCACATGTGGTGCAAAATATTGCTTGCCTCCGTACGAACCCCCATTCATCAACATTTGCATTACAATAGCAAGATCATTTGCGGTTGAAAACAAGCCGGCATGACCGGCAACTCCACCCATCATTGCGGCGCCCGGATCATGAACAAAGCCATGCAGTAGCTGTTTCCTGAATTCCTTATCATCTTCAGTCGGAACTATGCGGTTCAAACCGAAATGTTTATGCGCATTGAAAACCGTGTTGTGCATTCCAAGTGGTTCATAAAAATATGTATTGTTGAAAACGTCAAAAGGCATTCCTGAAACGCGTTCCACAATTTCTTTGAGCCAGTAAAATCCGAGGTCACTGTATAAATATCCTTGTTTCTTAAGCAAAGGAGAAGTCGCAATAGTGTCAAAAATATATGGAAGGTAGTTGTTGTTCATATACAAATCCTTGGCCACTTCGATGCTGAAATCATTATCCTTTTTAGTGCTAAAAACCGCGGGATCAAGAACATTGTTTGTTAAATATTTTTTGTAAAAAGGTATCCATGACTGTATGTTGGCCTGATGGGCCATCAGGTCTCGGATAATGATGTTACGCTTATCAGTTTGCTGAAGCTCAGGAAGGTAATGAGACACCCGCTGGTCAATATCAATCAATCCATGTTGTTGTAAATACATGACCGATAAGGTTGTGGCAGCAATCTTTGTAAGTGAAGCCACATCGTAAATATCATCTGACTTCACTTCCTGTTTGCGGTCGTAGGTATGATGGCCGTAGCTTTTGTCGAAAATCACCCTGCCATCAAGCACGGCCATTACACGGCAACCAGGATATGCTTTTTGTGCGATCCCATTCATTGCAATCAAATCTACATTTCTGAGCCATGCCGATTCGATCCCGCATTCTTCAGGAACACTGTATTTGAGCCGCTGCAATGATTCAGTGCTGAAGCCATCACCGGATTTCAAAGAGGCAGTAGTGCTTACGGGTAATTCGCCAGTGACCCGGAAAGCGCCAAATAAAGCCTGGGCTGCCAGATCGACACTCAAATCAGTATCGTGATAAGCGACCATGATTGCACTGATTTTATCAAGAGGCTCAAACAATGAAAGACTGTAGGGATTTCCGGCAAGCACCAACACCACACGGGTTTTATTGCCCAGCGATTGTACAAAGTTCCGGGTTTGTTTGCTGATGCCATATTCTTTAGGGTCCTGACCTGTGCTTCGAACGCAAACCAATACCATATCGTAATTCTCAAGATTGCTTAACAACCTTTTCATTTGCTCCTCAGAAGCCGCCTTATCCATTGTAAAAGTTGTAGCTTTGGCATAATTGCCCACGCGATCCGAGAATGCATTTCCCTTTGATCCGATCTCAAGTGTTGCGATCCTCATTGTATCCGGCCGCATGAATGGCAGCAGGCTATCACTGTTTTTTGTGATTGTCAGGGTGGCTTCAATAAGACGGCGGTTAAGCAGTTTGGCCTCCTCACTGTTCAAATCAACATTGAGGTTGCTTACAGTAATTTGCGGCCTGCGATAAAGCCCTGACCGAAATTTATACGCCAGTACTTTCCGGCACCTTTCTTCCAACAAAGTTTCTGAAACAATTCCTTTGTCTATTGCATTTTTGATATTGCGGATAGCGTGGGGGGTGTCTACCGGAAGGATCAAAATATCATTGCCTGCCAACAAGGCCTTGATTTCAACAGAATCGGGATGAACATAAT
>JACZJK010000055.1 GCA_014860575.1 Bacteroidales bacterium | reverse complement strand
AAAAGTCACAAATTGCTGATTTTTATCGTTTTTGACCCCTGACCCCTAAAGGGGAAACGCTAAAAATCAGCACTTTGTGGAAGTCCCCTTTAGGGGATTTAGGGGCAGATAAACTTTTCGGAGTGGACTCAAGTTTCGGGTTCGGTCATTGAGTTTGTCGAAGTGATGGGTTCAAGGTTCGGCGTTCAGGGTTTGACGTTCGGCGTTTTGCGTTCGAGTATAATCTACTTTAGTTGTGGACTGCCGCTGCCAACTGCCGCTGTCAACTTATTTTGGTTTCGGGTAAAGTGAGGGTACTTAATTTAGAATGGCTCCTGCCTACTTAGATGCCGACAGACTGTTATCTCTTCCTGTAAAAAGATCGTTGAGCACGATGGTAATATCCTGTTTAAATTGTTCAGGGTTGTATGCCTGAATCCACTTAATTTCCTCAAGTCTGCTTATTGGGAATTCGTTGATGATCAGTATGACTTCAGATTCATCAACCCACATATCCTTCATCTTTGCTTCAGCGATTACTTCTTTCCAGTTGAATGGATATTTTCTGGCGATTTCAATGATATCAACCAGATCCTTTGCTTCACGACGTGATAAAGCGCCTATTTTATTGCTTAGGATGTTCCTGGGATTATCGGTTCGTTTATAAAGAACTGTTTCAATGGGTTCTCCGTGCCTGAATGAAACATCATTCACAAATTCCAACTTCAGCGATGCGTCGGGTTCATTAATAAAGATCCGCACAAAGGTATCTGCGGTTAAGGTTACCTCAACTTTATCGTGAAAATTAGCTCTTAAGGTATCTACTGATTTTTGAACCTGTAAATGAAAATCCTCAGCCTGGTTGAGAAAGAAATCAAGATCATCGGAGTAACGATGACTTAGATAGGCCCGGCTAAGGGCTGTTCCTCCGGTCAGGTAAAAGCCGGTATCCAGCTCGTTGAGTGCTTTCAGCACTTTATCCTGCAAGGGGTATAGGATTCTTTCGTAATATTTCGGCGAGGGCTGCATAGCGTTTTTGCAGTGTTTTGGTTCTTAGCGTTCCAATAAGCTGATCATCAAGTAAGCTGTTGAGCTGATCAGCGGGAACGATCTCCAGAATCTGATACCATGAGTAGGTTTCCATGAGACGCCTGAAGAGCCTTTCTTTTGTAATATGATCCACCTGGTTTACCTGCCCAGTTAGCAAGTGATAAAGCTTGCCGGGGTCAATATCCACATCCCAGAATGCTTTGGAAAGGTATCGTTTTATTTCAGCAGGGGGAAGCATGTTTGGCGTTAGGGGTTTTGGCGTTCGGGGTTCGGGGTTCGGCGTCCCGATAGCCATCGGGAGGCGTTCGGGGTTTGATGTTTGACGTTTGGCGTTTGACGTTTGGCGTTTGATGTTTGGCGTTTGATGTTTGGCGTTTGGCGTTCGGGGTTGAAGAAGGTAGCTAGTTTTTAAATTTATACCCTTTGAAAGTGGTTGAATTTAGATATCCAATGAAATTGCTGATTTTTCTGGATATTTTGTCGGTTCTTTCAAGTAATTCTGCTAAAACTTCAGTGGTTATGTAGTGAAAATCTAAAGCCCGGTATGACTGGGAGCGAACTTCATCGTTCGACCCTTTGGCAATGCTGAGAAAATTCACAAATTCACGATTACCTCCCCTCCCAAATCCTTCAGCGATATTATCCATAATTGAACCACCTGCAGCACGAATTTGATCGCGAAATTTATAATCATCACAAAAAGGCTTAACAGAAGTTATTTTGTAGATCAATTGACATAACTCTCTCGAATCCTGCCAAATCTCCAAATCCTCAAATCTTTCTACCTTCATCTTCGTTACAAAATCTTCCACGTATTTAAAACCTAACGTCGAACTCCGAACGCCAAACTACTTTTCGGCTCTTCCGAAACTTCGATTCCCAGGGCTGCAATCCCCTCGTTCCTCGCGGCTTGTATCCCTTAACTCCGAACATAAATTATTGCAAGGGGAAAATCCCCTTCTCTCTTAAATACTTTATGATGCGGTTGGGTTTAGTCCATTAATAATGCTTGAATTTCTTTTTGCAATTTCGGTAGATGGTTCAAAACTATTCCCCAAATAATCACATCGTCAACTTTATCGTATCCATGAATTACCCAATTTCTGGTATCCACTATTCTTCTTGCATTTTCAATCTTCAGGTCAGGATATTGTTTCAAAATCTTGTTAATAGCTTCTCCAATAATCTCAATTTCCCGCTCAATCGCTCTGCGTAAGAGTTTGTTATTCAAATATTCCTTAAAGTCCCGCTTGTTTCCCAGGTACTCATAAATTGAGTTTATCGAAACATTTACATCATAAAGGTGTTTTTTGATTTCAGGCTTCATAAATCAGTACTTTATTCTTGTTAACCGACTCAATAAAATAAGGATTTGATAACGAACGTTCAGTAATGACGTCTATTTTACGGTCAAAAAGTTCTCTTAGTTTATATTGAAGTTGAAAGTAATTCTCAGAGTATTCTTCAGGTAATATGCTATCTTCAAAGGATATTAGAAAGTCAATGTCACTGTTTTCTCTGAATTTGTCTGCTGTTACAGCGGATCCAAATGCGTAAAGTCTTCTGATCTTTAGTTCTTCGCAAATATTTTTAAGTTCTTCTTTCCGTTTTTCTAATATAGGTTGCATATTATTGAGTTTGAGACTTTAGTGTTTGAGGTTCGGGGTTTGGCGTTCGGCGTCCCGATAGCTATCGGGAGGTGTTCGGGGTTCAAGGTTCCGGGTTCCGTGTTTGAGATCAATGTTCGAGGTTTGACGTTTGACGTTCCTGGTTCAAAGTTTAGTAAAATCTAACATAGTTGTGGACTGCCGCTGCCAACGGCCGCTGTCAACTTATTTCGGGTTACGGTTTATTCATTTTCGGTCAAGTTGTCTGTTAGATTTTTATGTTTAATTCAAGTCGTCCGCCAAAACCAAGTTCAATGATTTTTTGAAGTCCCAGGGCTGCAATCCCCTCGTTCCTCGCGGCTTGTATCCCTTAACGTCGAACTCCAAACGTCAAACGCTAATTTCCTTTTCGTATCTTCGATCCCGAAACTTCGATTCCCAGGGCTGCAATCTCCTCGTTCCTCGCGGCTTGTATCCCTTAACGCCGAACACAAATTATTGCACCGGAAAAATCCCCTTCTCCCGCAAAAACTTTATGATGCGGTTGGGGTTAAGGCCATTATCTTCGGGTTTGAGGGTGAAAACTGGATTTGAAGGTATTTCGTAAACGGCATCTACTCCGGGCACCTTGACGGCTTTGCCTTCGGATGCTTTTTGATATAATTCGGGTTTGTTTTTCTGACAGTAGTCGAGGCTGGCATCCATAAATACCAAGTGGAAGCGTTCGGGCCGGATAATACCGGCTACCTGTTGACGGATATCTTCGCCGGGCGAGATAAACGAACAGATGGTGATAATTCCCTGGTCGTTGAGCAGGCGACAAACGTGGGCTACACGACGGAGGTGTTCGGCACGGTCGGTGGCAGTGAAATCGAGTTCACGGGAGAGGCCGGAGCGCACGGCGCTGCCTTCGAGCACAACAACGGTGGCGCCCATATCAAAGAGTCTTTTCTCAAGCAAAAATGCCAGTTCGTTTTTTCCACTACCATGCAAACCGGTGATCCAGATGGTAGCGCCCTGCTGGTTGTAGCGTTTCTGGTATTCTGAGTCACCGATAAGGCCCTGCCCTTTGTCAATCCTTGCCTTGTCCATATCGGCAATCCGTGAAGGCATTTCTTCGGTGCTCACCCTTTCAATAATCATCCCAACCGCGGAAGTGTTGTTTGTGATCGGGTCAATAAGAATAAACGAGCCTGTCTGGCGGTTTTTGATATACAAATCGAAAAGCAGTGGTTTTACAGTTGTGATCACCACCCGCCCTATTTCGTTAAGCGAAAGGTAATCCACCGTGGATTTCTCCAGTGTGTTCACATCTACACGGTAGCGGATCTGGTCAATGCGGGCTTTGTTGCCATTGCTGTTGTGCTTCAGGAAGTATTGCTTCTGAAGGTCCATAGGCTCTTCGTCCATCCACACCATCATGGCTTCAAAATGTCGTTCTATCTTAGGAAGGTTATCCGGGTGAACCAGCATCTCACCACGGGAGATATCAATTTCATCTTCGAGGGTGATGGTAACGGACTGCGGTGGGAATGCAATTTCAGGATTACCATCATAAGTTATGATTTCCTTTACTCTGGAAACCTTCCGTGATGGCAAAGCCATGACAGCATCGCCTTTGCGGATAATCCCTGAAGCCACTTTTCCTGAAAAACCGCGGAAACTTAAATCGGGTCGAAGCACATATTGAACCGGGAACCTGAGGTCGTTGAAATTGCGGTCGGAACCAATATGCACGGTTTCAAGAAACTCAAGCAAGGGTTTGCCGTTATACCAGGGCATCTTATCGCTTTTTTCTACCACATTGCAGCCGTGCAGCGCGGCAAGAGGGATGAAATCAATATCGGGAATGTTGAGGCGGGATACAAAACCACGGTAATCGGCACATATATTATCAAACACCTTCTGGTCATAATCAACGAGGTCCATTTTGTTTACAGCCAGCACCGCATGTTTGATGCCCAGCAGCGAAACCAAATAGGTATGCCTCCTGGTTTGTGTGATGACCCCTTTGGTGGCATCAATCAGGATGATGGCCAGGTTGGCTGTACTGGCGCCTGTGACCATGTTTCGGGTATATTGTTCATGGCCGGGCGTATCGGCGATGATGAACTTGCGCTTGTTTGTACTGAAATAGCGGTAAGCCACATCAATGGTGATGCCTTGTTCGCGCTCGGCTTTCAAACCATCCAGCAACAATGCATAATCTGTAAACTCGCCTGCATGGCCAATGCGTTTGCTGTCTTTCTCAAGCGAAGTCAGATGATCTTCGTACACTTTTTTAGAATCAAAGAGCAATCGTCCAATCAAAGTTGATTTTCCGTCATCAACTGAGCCAGCGGTGAGCAACCGTAGTAGATCTTTCGTTTGATCCTGGTTAAGGAAATCGTGGATGTTTATTGGAGTGGTGGTCATGTTGTAACGATGTTGGGTGTTGGATGGAGTATTGGAGTGATGGAGTAATGGAGTTATGGAGTAATGGAGTGATGGAGTGATGGAGTTTTGGAGTGATGGAGTTTTGGAGTGATGGAGTTTTGGAGTGATGGAGTTTTGGAGTGATGGAGTGATGGAGTAATGGAGTGATGGAATTATGGAGTAATGGAGTAATGGAGTTATGGAGTAATGGAGTGATGGAGTGATGGAGTGATGGTTAGTGGTAAGTTTGATCCCAGGCTTGGTTGGTGGCCATTTTCTTTTGGATGGCCTCCGCTAGCTTGATCAAGCCATTTTCTGTTTTATAATGGTGATCGTCAAAACGTTCAAATTCATCATCGGAAATTAATTCTGCACTGTGAAAGCTTATCATTGAGCTGTTAAGTTCACCGCAAGAACCCAAACTTATATTTAAAAAATTCAGGTATTCTTTGGCTGACCTTCTGCAATAACCCTCAGCAATGTTTCTGAGAATGCTGTGCGCAGCATCAAGGGTATTCATTTTGGATTTCTTCAAATCCCAGGGCAGTGTTTTAAGTACCTGGTTTGTAATAATAAAAAGTTCAACTGCATCATTCCATACCCTCAATTTCTTAAACCCACGATTCACATTTCTACGCTCTTCCATACATCCATTATTCCAACCAGATAACTTTAGGGATTACATTACTCCATCACTCCATTACTCCAATTATTAAAAAATTACGATTCAGCCCCACAGCATCACAGCATCACTGTATCACTGTACTACATCAAAAATACCCCTCCCTCTTCTTCTGCTCCATGCTGCCTTCCTGGTCGAAGTCAATGACGCGGGTGGTGCGTTCGGATTTGGTGGCGATCATCATTTCCTCGACGATCTTTTCGATGGTGTCGGCATCGGATTCGACGGCGCCAGTGAGTGGGTAGCAGCCCAGCGTGCGGAAGCGTACTTGTCTCATCATAGCTGTAGCTGCCAGTTCTTTGGGCATGCGGTCGTCGTCTACCATTACCAGGGCTCCGTTGTATTCCACCACCGGGCGTTCTTTGGCAAAATATAAAGGAACAATTGGAATTTTTTCGAGGCGGATGTATTGCCAGATGTCAAGTTCAGTCCAGTTGCTGATCGGGAAGACACGGATGGATTCGCCTTTGTGGACTCTTGCATTGTAGATATCCCATAATTCGGGGCGTTGGTTTTTAGGGTCCCATTGGTGGAAGCGGTCGCGGAAGGAGAAAATGCGCTCTTTGGCGCGGCTTTTTTCTTCATCGCGGCGTGCCCCTCCGAAGGCTGCGTCAAAACCGTATTTTGAAAGTCCTTCCAATAATGCTTCTGTTTTCATAATATCAGTGTGCACCTTGCTGCCGTGTGTAAAAGGCCCAATGCCGCTTTCGAACCCTTTCTTGTTGGAATGCACGATCAGGTCCCAGCCTTTTTCTTTTGCATAATTATCGCGGAATTCGATCATCTCGCGGAATTTCCACTTACTATCAATGTGCATGAGCGGGAATGGCACTTTGCCGGGATAAAATGCTTTTTCAGCTAGCCGGACCATTACGGAAGAATCTTTTCCGATTGAATAAAGCATAACGGGATTTTCGAACTCGGCGGCTACCTCACGGATGATGTGAATGCTTTCGGCTTCCAACTCGCGGAGGTTGGTAAGGGTGAAGGAGGGGGTGGTGTGTGGATTAGTCAATTGGTTGATTGGTTAATTGGTTGCTGGTTGCTTGATTTGGGTCATACAATTGTCATTCGGTTGTAATACAGTAGTTGCTGGTTGCTGGTTGATTGGAAGATTCAAGATTCGAAATTCAAGATTCAAGATTGAGCCTGGTCCGAAAAGTCACAAACTGTTCATTTTTACCGTTTTTAGCCCCTGACCCCTAAAGGGGAAACGCTAAAAATGAGCAGTTTGCGAAAGTCCCCTTTAGGGGATTTAGGGGCATATTTAATTTTCGGAGTGGACTCAAAATTTAAGATTCAAGATTCGGAAATCTACAAAAGACAGGAATTTTGAATATGGAATATGAAATTTTGAATTCTAAAAAGAGTGGCGGTAGGTGACTACGGGAAGAATGTACTTCAGGCTTATGCTGAGAGATTCTTCAATGCTTAGTTTATCTGTGTCGAGTATTATGTCGGGGTTCTCAGGTGGATCGAAAGGGCTGTCAATACCCGTAAAATTCTTGATCTTGCCTTCCCTTGCTTTTTGATACAATCCTTTGGTATCCCGTTGTTCGCAGACCTCAAGTGGTGCGTTTACAAAAATCTCGATGATGTTATCACGGCCAATGACTTCGTAGGCGATCTGCCTGATCTTGCGTGTCGGACTGATGAAACTGTTGATGCAGATAATGCCGCAATTGAGAAATAATTTTGAAACCTCTGATATGCGACGGATATTTTCCAACCGATCAGCTTCGCTAAAGCCCAGGTTGTTATTTATGCCAGCCCTTATATTATCGCCATCCAGTATCTGGGTCAGAAAGAGCCGACGATTCAATTCAAGTTCAATGCCACGGGCGATGGTTGTTTTTCCTGAGCCACTTAGCCCGGTCATCCAGATTACGCGGGCATGCTGCTTGAGCAGTTTTTCCTTGTCACTGCGGCCAAGAATCTGGTCGAAGACGGTAAAGATATTTTCAGGCATTGTTGTTTTTGTGTTCATACCAGGTTTGTTGTATGTTTTGGCTCAGCGCAATGAACCAGGGATTAAGTATATTTTCTTTATTATATCTAAGTGATTGATCATTGTTGGCCGCCAGCAAAACCTTTCCTCCGGAGGCTACAACAATGGCATGCCCGGCGGCGGTGTCCCATTCGCTTGTGGGTGCGAACCGGGGGTAAATGCCTGCACTGCCTTCGGCGATCATGCACAACTTCAAGGAGCTGCCCCTTGAAACGATGCGGGCATCAGGGTATTTTCTTTTCATGCCCTCGACAAAAGCTGATGTTTCCGGGTTCAGATGCGAACGGCTGGCTACGATTCCCGGTGAGCTGTTATGGTTCACAGGCAATCGGGTCGCAACTCCTGAAATAAGCATATCAGCCGGGGCTACTGCAGAAGCTGAAGTGATTTTCCAGGCACCATGCTGAACATCGCCGGCATACAATTCATCAAGAACGGGAACGTATATTACGCCTTTGGTTGGCGAGTGGTTTTCGATCAAGGCTATATTCACCGTAAATTCGCCATTGCGCCTGATAAATTCCTTGGTGCCGTCTAGCGGATCAACAAGCCAGAATGTTTTCCAGGCTTTGCGTTCGCGAAAAGGAATACTGACACTTTCTTCGCTCAGCAGGGGAATCGTAGCCGAAGCAAGGATTTCAGTGATGGTCTGGTGTGCAATCCTGTCGGCAAGCGTCAAAGGGGAATTGTCGGACTTTAGTTCAACCTCAAAATCGCTTCTGCCGTAGACTTTAAGAATCTCTTTTCCGGCGGCTAAAGCAGCCTGGATTGCCAGCGTTAGTAAGTTGTTTCTATGTCTTTCTTTTACATCCATTCTAATCGTACAAACGTAAATTGTATTGCAGTATAAGGCCAAACACTGCCACCACCATGAACAGTAGCGAGAGAGGCAGCCCTACCCTCATAAAGTCTTTGAAATTATAGCCTCCCGGCCCATATACCATCAGGTTGGTTTGATAGCCGATAGGTGTTAAAAAAGCTGCTGCACCGGCAAAGGCGACGATCAGCACAAAAGGTTTGGCATTGATACCCAGATCGAAAGCCATACTCAGGGCTACCGGGAAAACGATGGCAACCGCTGCAGCATTGGCCAGTAATGAAGTGAGGATGTTGGTAATAATAAAGATACCGACAAGAACGCCTACAATGCCAAACGGCTTAAAGATTTTGAATGAAGCTTCAGCAAAACTTGAAGCCACTCCGGACTTGATCATGGCGGTTCCTAAGGCAAGGGAAAGCGCCAGGATCACAATCAGGTTGAAATCAATGCTTTTAACCACATCCTTAGGCGAAACCATTTTTGTGAGCATAATCAGCAGCAACAGTAATATGAGCGCCGTGAAAAGTTTCACAAAGCCAAGCGCTGAAGCGACAATCGAGAGAACGATGCCCCCGATGAGCAAGACCTGTTTATACACCGGTTGCTTGTTGAATTCCTGGAGGCGGCTGATGATATAAAATTCCGGCGTGTCCTTGCTCATCAGGTTGAAATCTTCGCCTGTCAACAGCAAGAGAACGTCGCCGGCAACCATTTTCACCTCTCCCAGCTTACCTGAAACACGTTCACCATTGCGGTGAATGGCTATGATGGCCGCATCAAACCTGCTTCTGAAATTGATTTCTTTGGCCGTTTTTGAAACCAACGTAGAATTGTAGGAAATTACCACTTCAACAATGGCAGTCTGGGTTTTGCGGGCGTACATACCAATCTGTGCCAATTGCAATCCGCTGCGGGATTCTACCATTTCGGTGATTGACTGGGTTTCGCCGGCAAACAAAAGGACGTCGTGTTCTTTGAGCCGTGTATAGGAACTCACGGGCTTGATGGATTGATCGTTGCGAAGAATTTCAACTAAAAAGAGACCTTTAAGGTTTCTCAACCCGGCCTCTTCAATAGTTTTTCCATGAAATTCCCCGCCATTGGCAATCCGTACTTCGGCGATGTACTCACGGCTCTGTTGTTCAAGGTTCTGAATGACATCTGCATTTTCCGGAAGTAAACGTCCGCTGAAAAAGATCAGATAAAGAACGCCGAGGATCAACATCGGAACACCAACGAAACTGAAATCAAAGATTTGCAGCGGCTCAATATTCACACCAAGCTTTTGATCGGCCACCATACCGGCTACGAGCAGATTGCTTGAAGTTCCGATCAGTGTAGCGGTGCCTCCCAGTATGGCCGCATATGAAAGCGGGATCAGAAGTTTTGAAGGGGCAACATTGTTTTTTTTGCACCAGGCATTTACATAAGGGATCATGATGGCAACCAGGGGTGTGTTGTTCAGGAATGCTGAAAAACCTGCCACCATGAACAGCATCCTGACTTTAAACCTTCGATAGGTATGTATTTTTGCAAAAGTCCGGCGAAACAGGCCGTCGAGCACACCGGTCTTTCGGATTATATCACCCAGTAAAAAAAGCATAGCTACAACAGCAATCTGCTCATTGGCAAAGCCGCCAAGAATTTCGACAGGCGTAAGAATACGAAAAACACCCAGTACAGCAATCCCGATGGTGAAGGTAAATCCCGCCCCTATCCAGTTATTGTAGAGCGTCAGGGTTATAAAAACGAGAACCGCAATAACTACGTAGCCTTCAAAGGTGATCAATGGATGATAGGTTATGAGTGAAGGGGCGAAAAGTGAACTGTAGTGTGTAAGAACACCTGGAGGGGACCGGTGCGGCGTTGTGGTTAAGAAAACTTAATGTGGTCTACACAGCTTCGCCCCGTCAGTCCCAATTTTTGTTGAGTGACAGAGCGAAATTACTAAATCTTATTACCCGGCAATGCCTTAAAAACCTATGATTTCAGATTAAGTTCAAAAATAATAAATAAAAAATATTTAATTGGCATCATTTCAATACGATAAAAGATTTCACTAATCCGAAAAATTTTTCCTCATAAAATCTTGCCCCCGGAAACAAACGCTTTAACTCGCTTTTTTTCAACAACCGCACGGAAAGGCAGATTTGTATGGCTTTTTTACGGTCGGGGACCTTGTTATACCATCCAAGATTGAAATATTGAAGAAGGCTTGCCTGCAACCACAGGGGAAAAAACTGAAAAAACGGAAAAAGGAAATGGGGTTCGAGCGGAAAATAATAGTTGGGGGTTTGAAGAAAGATTTTCTTTGCCACGCGCATCATCTCCGCTGCCATTTTCTGCTGATCCCCGAAACTTCCCACATGCTCAATCACAGAATTTGAGAATGCAATATCAAATTCCTGATCGCCAAACTGCTTCAAATCGAGCGCATCGCCTGTAACAAAGGTAAAACCTTCATAATCAACTGCCGATGGTTTAAGATTTATAAGAGTGATGCTTACTCCGGGCTGCCCGGTGAAACCCATGCGTTCCCAGAAAAGGCCTGTGCCACCTACATCAATTATTTTTATCGGGCGAGGCAGTTCATGTATAAGGCTCAGGAATAACCTGAACCGTTTTTGCCTTAAGCGGTCAGCCAGAGAGCCCTGTTTTGCATTATTTGCTAAATTTTTAAGAAATATACGCATGTGTGTTTTTCTGGCATCAGCCGGCAAAAGTAAATTATTTATTTTTGAACTTTCTTACCCACAAAGCTATTTATAGTTTGCAATAACCAAAAGATGAAGCCTGCTAAAAAAAATCCCCGAAAGGAGCCAGCACGTAATCCTACGCTGCTTTTTAACATTTTTACCGTATTCACAATCATTTTCATCCCTGTTTTTCACATCCCCCGTGCCCTTGACCAGGCCTTAATGCCGCGAACCATGGCGCTCAGCGTGTTTGTGCTTTTGATGGCATTTTGGTTTTTTGGCAGAAAGAAAGTCAGCCACTTCAGTTTCTCAATATTCCGGCGAAACATATTCCCGGTATTGCTTGGCTACCTGGCAGTTGTAATTATCTCCATTGCATTCGCAGTTAATTACAGGGAGAGTTTTTATGATATTGTACGAACCTTTCTCTTTGTGTCGGTTGTGGGTATCTCAGCCCTTGTGTTTTCACACTCTGATGGCTGGCAGAAAAAACTTCCAAAATTTGTAATTGTTGCCGCCGGCATCGCTCTGATAATTGGAGCAGTGCAGTATTACAAGCACGTGATCACCGGCACAGTAACATTGCTGCCTGATGGCAGGCCTGTGATTTACCTTGTTTCAGGCTTGATGTTTCATAAAAATGAATACTCAACAGCGCTGATGCTCATGCTTCCATTCGTTGCTTATGCAATTTACATTTACAGGGGAGCCTGGAGAGCCGCAGCCATCGTAACGGCTTTGTTGTTGCTGGTTATGATTGTCCTGGTTCAGACCCGCGCTGTTTGGGTTGGATTGGCTGTATCATTCGCTGCAGTTACGGTAATTTATGTGTTTTATGCGCGCAGCCTCAGCCTTCCCCTGCTCTACCGCAATATCCTGATTGGAGGAATGCTTGCCGGGCTGATTGGAATTGCGATTATTTTCAGTATAGAGAAACCCGAAGACCCTAGGTCCTTGCTTGGTCGCGTCAGGTCAATTACGGATACAGGTTCAAAGGATAATGTTCACCGGCTCAATATCTGGAAATCAACCATAGAGCTGATTAAAGACCGGCCACTTACAGGAACCGGCGCCGGTAACTGGCGGCTTAACGCTGCCTATTATTTTGACGGTAAGTTCGATCAGGTTCCGCAATTAAACTGGGCAAGGCCTCATAACGACTTTCTCTGGGTCTTTGCCGAAAAAGGATTAATCGGGTTCTTGCTATACCTTGCTTATTTTGGCTTCGCATTTTACTATCTCCTGCGCATCATCAGGCGCAGCCCGAAAACTGAAGATAAGATACTTGCATTGCTCTTTTTTGCCGGGATTGTTGCTTACCTCGCTGTTTCATTTTTCAGTTTCCCTTACGAACGCATCAACCACCAGGTTTATATGGGCATTTTTATTGGCGGATCACTCGCTATGCTACAGGCCTTTTCACCTGCCCTGCCTTTTAATCCAAGCCGCAGGGCCATTTTAACACCTGTAATCATTTTTTCGGTTTTTGGGGCAATGTATGGATACAACACCACCGTGCAGGAAAACTACCTGAACAAAGCCCTGAGTGCAATGAAGGCTGAGAACTGGCGGGCTTACCTGCATAATGCGCAAATGGCTACGAACCCTTTCAAAAGCCTCGATCCCTTGTCGAATCCACCTGAGTATTATGAAGGAATGGCGCTTGCCAAACTCAACCGCCACCCTGAAGCTGTGGTGGCGTATGAAAAAGCTTTCAGGCAATTCCCTAATAATATGTGGATACTTCACTGGATGGGACAATCCTATTACCAGGTGGGCAGGTATGAGGAAGCCATTGAGTGCCTGGAAAAGGTACTTGAGATTATTCCCGAACACAAAGAGGCATATATCAATCTTTCAGCGACTTACTATAAAATGGGCGACTATCAAAAATCGGCAGATGCCCTGAAAAGAATCAAAGATTGGGAAAAAGACGAAGCAGTAGTAAGAAACCTGGGGGTGCTTGAAAATCTTTTGAACCCTGAAACCGGCAAGCCATAGCCGGTACGTTGCTTTCCTTTATCGCCCGCTCCTGCTATCTTCAAGGCCTACAGGACTGCGTATAATTCCGGAAAACTTCTTTATTCATGAATCTTAACTAATTTTACCAAATGAATATAAATCAAACCTTATGAAAAAAATTACCCCTTTGTTGATCATTGCCAGTATGTTATTTACTTTTTTCCTGGCAACTTATTCAGGCTATGCACAAAAAGTGTATGAATACAAAAGTATACCGGGCGATCCGCTGCAGGCGAGAATTTACACGCTTGAAAATGGCCTGACCGTTTTTTTAAGCGTATATAAAGATGCCCCAAGGATTCAAACCGCCATTGCCGTTCGCACTGGAAGTAAGCACGACCCTACTGACAATACCGGCCTTAGCCATTATCTTGAACACATGATGTTCAAAGGTTCAGAAAATTATGGAACCATGAACTATGTGGAAGAGCAGTATTTCCTGAACCAGGTTGACAGCCTTTTTGAAGTGTTCAGGGCGTTGGATGATCCAGCTGAAAGGCTTGCCGTTTACGAAAATATTGACAGCATATCAACTCTCGCCTCCCGTTTGGCCATTGCCAATGAGTATGATATGATGATGTCGGCCATTGGCGCCAAAGGAACAAATGCCTTTACGGGTGTTGAGCAAACGGTGTATATCAACGATATTCCTTCGAACCAACTCGAGAAGTGGCTGAGCATTGAAGCCGAGCGTTTCAGCAAACCGGTGTTCAGACTTTTCCATACAGAACTGGAAACCGTTTATGAAGAGAAAAACATGAGCCTGGATAATGATGGCCGGAAAGTGATGGAAGCGCTGATGGCAGGTCTTTATCCGAACCATACCTATGGAACCCAAACCACCCTGGGTTCGCAGGAACATTTAAAAAACCCTTCGCTGCTTAGCCTGAAGGAATACTATAACAGCCGTTATGTGCCTAATAATATGGCCATAGCCATGTCAGGCGAGTTCGATCCGGATGTAGTTATCCGACAGATTGATGAGAAATTCAGTGTGTTAGAGCCCAGGCCTTTAACGCCTTTTGAACCGGCCATTGAAGCCCCCATCACAAAACCCGTTGTCAGGGAAGTTGTGGGCCCTGATGCTGAAAGCCTTCGCATTGGGTTCAGACTACAAGGATATGCCGACCGCGATGCAGACATGCTCAGCATTATGAGCATGATCCTTACCAACCGCACAGCGGGGCTGCTTGACCTGAACCTCGTTCAGGCGCAGAAAGTGCTTTCAGCCAGCAGTTCAGCGTATATTAAACAAGATTATTCAACACATATTTTTTCAGGAACTCCTAAACAGGGGCAAACGCTTGAAGAAGTTGCCGAACTGATACTTGAACAGATTGAACTTGTGAAAAAAGGTGATTTCCCCGATTGGATGGTGAGCGCAATTATCAATGATTTCAAGATGCGCGAGCTACGCTCGTTTGAAAGCAACTGGGCCAGGGTCAGTACCATGTACAGTTCTTTCCTGATGGAGGTGCCTTATTCATATGTCGCCAACAGGCTCGACAGGCTTTCAAAAATCACCAAGGAAGACATTGTAAACTTTGCCAAACAAAACTATGCTGATAATTATGTGGTTGTTTATAAACGCACCGGTGTTGATGATTCGATCATCAAAATGGACAAACCACCCATCACACCTATTGAAGTGAACAGGGTTGCACAATCCGGTTTTGTGAAAGAAATCCTGGCTACCGAAACTCCTAAGATAGAACCCGTATTTCTTGATTACCAAAAAGATATCCAACAATTTTCCTATTCAAACCGGGTTCCGGTTTACTACAGTCAAAATACCGAAAATGATATTTTCAACCTTTATTACATCTTTGATCTGGGAACCAACCATGATACAAAACTTAGCCTCGCGCTGAATTATTTGAAATACTTAGGCACAACAGAATATAGCCCTTCCGAAATTCAACAGGAATTTTATAAAACCGGCTGCTCATTTAATGTTTTCAGCAGCGAAGACCAGGTGTATGTAACCCTGACCGGACTTACTGAAAATTTTCAGCAAGGACTCAATCTGTTTGAGCATTTGCTTGCCAATGCCCAGGCCAACGAAGAAGCCTTGAGCAACCTCGTGCAAGACGTGTTGAAGCGCCGTAATGATAACAAATTATCCAAATCAGCCATATTATGGGGAGCGATGTATAATTATGTTGTCTATGGTGAAGAATCGCCTTACACCAATATGCTTAGCGCAGATGAACTGGAGAAGCTTGAAGCGCAGGAACTGATAGATATTATCACAGGCCTTTCTTCGTACGAACACCGCATACTTTATTATGGTACCCATAGCCAGGAGGATCTGACCGCAATGTTGCAGAAGCATCACAACTTGCCACAGGAGTTTAAGCCGTTGCCCGAAGAAAAGAAATTTGCCGAAAATGACATCCAGTCAAACAAGGTATTTGTTGTTGATTATGATATGAAGCAGGTAGAAATTGTCATGCTTTCAAAATCCGACAGATACAATTCATCCATGCTTCCATCTATTTCACTTTTCAATGAATATTTCGGAGCCGGTATGTCGTCAATTGTATTTCAGGAACTTCGCGAAGCCAAGGGGCTTGCTTACAGCGCTTATGCCCGCTATTCAATTCCATCGCGACCCGATCGTTCGCATTATATTACTTCATTCATCGGAACGCAAAACGATAAATTGCCCGAAGCCATGGGCGGAATGGCGGATCTGATCAATAACATGCCCGAATCGGAAAGAAGTTTCAAAACAGCCCAGGAAGCCATTGAAGAGCAGATCAGGACAGAGCGTATTACCAAGTCCAGCATATTGTTCAATTACGAGCGCGCCAAAAGAATGGGGCTTGACTACGATATCCGGAAAGATGTGTTTGCCAGTGTTCCAACAATGGAATTTAACGACCTTAAATCGTTCCAGGAAAAGTATCTGAAAGAGAAAAACTATCATATTCTTGTACTTGGCAAACGCGATGATCTGGATATGAACACTCTGGAACAATATGGCGAAGTAGAGTTCCTGACACTTGAGCAAATTTTTGGATATTAGGCCGGAATTGTCTTTTTCAATAAAAGCCTGATCATTATTTCTGATTAAAACCCAGCATGCAAACTGAGCGGCAAAAAATTCACGTCCTGCATATCCCGCGTTGGTTTCCGCACCGCGATGATTCAATGTGGGGTTTATTTGTGAAAAATCATTTGCTCTGCCTTGCCGGGAAATGCGAAAACAGCGTGCTATTCCTGCATTTCGTTGAAAAACAAGCTGCAGTTTTCTATATGGTGAACACAATTGATGATTCTTATTACAATTGTACCATTTATATCAGGAAAGCTACAGGCGGGATTGGGCTTCTCAATAACCTGATCAACGGTTTCAGATATTTTACTGCTTGCTGGCGTGGCTACAAAACGATCAGGCTTAAGAGAAATAAGCCCGATCTGGTGCATGTTCATATTCTTACCCGGCCTGCAATTTTCGCACTTTTGCTAAAATGGTTTCATGGCATTCCTTATCTGATTTCCGAACACTGGTCGCGGTACTTTCCTGAACACAATGCGTTTCATGGCTTTTTCCGTAAGAAAATCACCCGATTTATCTTAAAACGTTCGGAGATGCTGCTCCCAGTTTCAGCCTCACTTTATCAGGCTATGGAAGTGCATGGTCTGAACCACCGGCATCATTTCACGCTTGCCAATGCAGTTGATACGGATCTTTTCAAACCTTCTGAAACCAAGCCTCAAAACACTGTGACGAGGTTGATTCATATCAGTTGCTTCGAGGATAAATCAAAAAATATTTCCGGTTTGCTAAAAGCAATGCAACTGCTCAAAGCACAAAATATCCCCGTAACACTTGATCTTGTAGGCGATGGAATTGACCGCATTGAAATGGAAGCCCTGGCAACAAATCTTGGATTGAGTCAGCATGAAGCCATTTTCCATGGAACATTACAGCCCAAAATGCTTGTGAAGTTGCTGCAGCAAAGCGATTTTCTTATCCAGACAAGTTTTTATGAGACCTTCAGTACGGTAGTGGCTGAAAGCCTTGCGTGCGGCATTCCTGTGCTTTCGACGCCCGTAGGCATTTTCCCCGAAATTTTTAAACCGGATTTGGGTTTGATCATCCCGGGAAGCAGTCCCGATGTCATCGTGAACAGCATTGTTTTAGCCATCAGCAAAAAGGGAAGCTTTGATTCATCCGCCATGCGTAACATTGCCATTGAGCGGTTCAGCAATGAAAGTGTTGGAAAAGCGTTGTTTGAAAAATACGAAAGCATCATATCAGCGTCAACCAAATAATGAATATGTCTGAGCGCGAAGGATTGAAATTCGGCATCTTATGCAGTTCCCTGACGTTTTATCGCTGGCAGGCCGAAATTACTGAGCTGCTGATAGCAAATGGCCATCAACCCTCGCTGATTATCATGAAGGCCAAAGAAGAAAGCAGTATTTCCGGATTTCAAAAGTTTAAACAATACCCCTGGAAGTTACTGCTATACCGCTTATACCAGCGCTACATCTTTAAGCCTGTTATGAAGCAGGAAGTTGAAATGAGCCAAACGTTGAAAAACGTTCCTGTTCAGTATTGTCAGATCCGGAAGGTTGATTTCAGCGAATTCTTTGCTGATGAGGATGTAAGTTTTATACTGCAACAAAAGCTGGATTTTATCCTGAGGTTTGGTTTCAACATCCTCAGGGGAAAAGTGCTGCAGGCTGCAAGGTATGGTATCTGGTCGTTTCACCACGGCGATGAGCAACGGTATCGTGGCGGTCCGCCCTGTTTCTGGGAGATTTACAGGAACGACCCTGTCACCGGCGCTGTATTGCAAAAACTCAATGAGAAACTCGATGGGGGAGTAATATTGCGCAAAGGATGGTTCGGTACAATCAAACATTCATACCGCGAAAACCTGGAACGCGTTTATGCAGGCTCTGTTCCCTGGGTATTGCAGGTTTGCAATGATATTCAAAATGACATTGCAGGATATCTTGATGCACCCGGTAGTTCTACCCAGGCACAGGTCAGCAAAGCTCCGGGAAACCTTCTCATGATTTGGTTTGCTATCAAAATTTCTACGAACCGGATCAGGTTCCATCTGAAAGATATTTTGTTGCATGAAAAATGGAATATAGGTTACATTGAAGCACCCATGGAAAAAGTAGCGTTCAGATGGGATGCTTACAGCAAGCGAATCAAATGGTTGCCAAAGCCTTCGAGTAACACCTATGTTGCCGATCCCTTTGTTTATAACCTTGGTGAAGTGCATCGTGTTGTGTATGAAAAATACGATTACAGTGGCATGCGTGGCGATATCGGACAACTCACACTTGACTTGAATGAATCAAATGAAACCGGTGTTGCAGCGCTGAATGATGGTTCACACTTTTCATTTCCTTTTCTTTTCGAACACGGGGTTGATATTTACTGCCTGCCAGAAAATGCTGCCTCAGGCAAATTGAGTTTGTACCGGCTGAGTTGCAATGAAAAGAGTTTTGAGCATGTTACTGATTTATTGCCAGAACCAATTATTGACCCTGTTTTGTTTAAGTGGGGTGCATATTGGTGGCTGTTTGGAACCATGCTTGGCTACCCATCGGAAAGTTTATATATATGGTATTCAACGCAAATGGAAGGCCCATTTCAAGCACATATCAACAATCCGGTAAAAACAGATATAAGCTCATCAAGATCTGCCGGTAAACCATTCATTGTTGGCAACACATTGTATCGTCCGGCCCAGAATTGCAGCAGAACCTACGGCGGAAGCCTTGTTATCAACCAAGTGCTTACACTCAGCCCGGAAGAATTTATTGAACAACCAGCTACTGAACTTTTCCCTTTAAAAAAATGGCAATTCAGCAAGGGCATGCATACATTGTCAGGGAGCGGTAATATTACAGTGATTGATGCCAAGCGGATGCAGTTCATTCCTATTGCGTCCTGGAACAAACTCAAAATGAAAGTCGGGATAAGGCTTACAACGAAATCGGGTTTAGAGAGTTTAGAAGTTTAGAGAGTTTAGCGGGATATTACCACGAAAGCGCGGTAACGCGAGGATTTTTTGAAGAAGTGCGAACAAGTATTACCTCCGGTGAGAACGCTTCGCTAAGTTAACGAACAGCGATTTATGAAGTGCCATCCTATGTTCGAAAATCATAATTCTTTAATTCTTGTTCTCAAATCAATTATTTTATGATTTGTCATTTTAACGATCAAACCGCATCCCTGATAGACTTTTCGCTGGAACCAAGAAATATAGTTACTTATCCGCTACGATTCGTTACATTTGTTTTCTAAAAATTATAATCCAATGGGAAATCGCTTAATGGACCCAATAGGAAGATTGATGGGTCTCAGGTATAAATCACATCCCTGGCATGGGGTGGAAGTGGGCCACAGAGCGCCCGAAATACTTACTTGTTATATTGAAATGGTAACTACTGACACTGTTAAGTATGAAGTGGACAAAGTAAGCGGTTACCTGCGCATTGACCGGCCACAGAAATATTCCAATGTGCTGCCGGCGCTGTATGGCTTTATCCCCCAAACACTGTGTGCGGAAAAAATTGCTGAATTTGCCAAAGAAAAAACCGGCAGAACTGATGTAATAGGCGATGGTGATCCACTGGATATTTGCGTGCTTGCTGAAAAATCAATTTCTCATGGCGATATCCTTGTACATGCAATTCCTATCGGAGGGTTCAGAATGATTGATCTTAACCAGGCAGACGATAAAATTATCGCAGTGCTGAAGGATGACGCAGTGTACGGCCATTATACTGATGTTGCTGATTGTCCGGATCTCGTGGTCCAACGCCTGAAGCATTATTTTCTTACTTACAAGGATTTACCGGGAAACCCGAGGGATTGTGAAATCACCCATACCTACAATGCTGCTGAAGCACATGAAGTGATCCGCAGATCAATGGATGATTATAGAGCAAAATTTGAAAACCTGGATATACTTCTTTCTGAATACGATATGATGAAATAGATCAGTAATTAAACGCTCATCACCATGGAAGAAAACAGTGACTTATCCAAAGACAAGAAACTGCCCCGAAAATTCTATAAGGAAGAACTGGGGCGTTTACAGGTTGAGCTGGTCAGGCTTCAGGATTGGGTAAAAGATCATGGATTAAAAGTAGTGATCATTTTTGAGGGCAGGGATGCTGCCGGTAAGGGCGGCGTTATCGCCAGGATCACTCAACCACTCAATCCCCGCATCTGCCGCGTTGTCGCTCTTGGTGTTCCGACTGAAAAGGAAAAAACACAATGGTATTATCAGCGTTATGCTCCCCACCTGCCTGCTGCCGGCGAAATGGTTTTGTTCGATCGCAGTTGGTACAACCGTGCCGGGGTTGAACGCGTGATGGGTTATTGCAGTGATGAGGAATACTGGGAGTTTTTGCGATCCTGTCCAAATTTTGAACGGATGCTTATCCGCTCGGGCATTATTCTGATCAAATATTGGTTCTCGGTTAGCGAAGAGGAGCAAGAAGAAAGATTTCAAAACCGCCTGTTGGATCCAACCAAAATATGGAAGCTTAGCCCGATGGACCTGGAATCTAGGAGCCGTTGGGTTGAGTATTCAAGAGCTAAGGATGAAATGTTTTCTTATACCGATACCAAGCAATCGCCCTGGTGGGTTGTTAATGCCGATGATAAACGCCGGGCCAGGCTCAACACGATTCATCATTTACTAAGCATGGTTCCTTATAAAGAGTTGCCACCTTCCATCACTAAACTGCCACCCCGGCCTGAAGGCAAAGGATACGTCAGAACACCGTTTGCCGATCAGAGTTTTGTTCCGGAGGTTTACTGAGCATCCCGGCCACATTGACAGTTACGCTTTGAATACTCATGACGCAATTGAATGATTAACAACATGTAATGGTGTTGGAACGAATCTTGATTTGCTGTTTTCGCCGTTGAAATAGCACAAAGTGAGGTAAGCAACAGATCAATTTCAATTTTAAAAACATATAACCCACGAGGTTTTACAGTTCTCCGTTTGATGGAAAAGTTGGCAGTAGACAGTCTGCAGTTGGCAAAAATCCCGTACTGCATTACTGCATCACTGCATCACAAAAAAGCGATCTGTATCTACGGGCGTTAATTTCGAAACCTAAGCAACTAAAAAATAATTTTACACTTATGAACCTGAACAACTTCACAATAAAATCGCAGGAGGCCATTCAAAAGGCACAAGAGATTGCCACGGGCTTTCAGCACCAAGCCATTGAAAATGTCCATATCCTCAAAGGAATTTTGGCTGTTGATGAAAATGTAGCGCCTTTCTTATTCAAGAAACTGAATGCGAATCCGGATCGCATTGGCCAACAGGCAGATGAAATCCTAAAGAGCCTTCCAAAAGTAAGTGGGGCTGAACGATATTTCAGCAATGAAGCTCGGGAAACGCTTGTGAAAGCGAGTTCTTTCCTGAAAGAATCCGGGGATGAATTTGTTGCCATAGAACATCTGTTGCTTGCCATTTTGCAAGCAGGCGACCAAACCGCCCAGATGCTTAAAGCAGAGGGAATAAACTTAAAAGACCTTAAGCAGGCCATCAAAATGTTGCGACAGGGAAACCCGGTGAAGAGTAAAACTGCTGAGGACACTTACAATGCATTGAACCGATATGCACGCAACCTCAATGAACTTGCACGCGAGGGCAAACTGGATCCGGTAATCGGCCGTGATGATGAAATACGCAGGGTTTTGCAAATTCTTACACGACGCACAAAAAACAATCCCATCCTGATTGGCGAACCAGGAGTCGGAAAAACTGCCATTGCCGAAGGACTTGCGCACAGGATCATCAATGGCGACGTTCCTGAAAACCTGAAGAGCAAGCAGGTTTATTCACTTGATATGGGCGCACTCATTGCCGGGGCAAAATACAAAGGCGAGTTTGAGGAACGCTTAAAAAGTGTCGTAAAGGAAGTAATTTCATCGGATGGGGAAGTTGTACTTTTCATTGATGAGATCCATACGCTGGTTGGCGCCGGTGGTGGTGAAGGAGCAATGGACGCTGCCAATATATTAAAACCTACCCTTGCCCGTGGCGAGTTACGCGCCATTGGAGCAACGACGCTTAAGGAATACCAGAAATACTTCGAGAAAGACAAAGCCCTGGAGCGGAGGTTCCAGATTGTGATGATCAATGAACCTTCTACACCCGATGCAATTTCAATTTTGAGAGGCCTGAAAGAACGCTACGAATCGCATCATCAGGTTCGGATCAAAGATGAAGCGATCATTTCGGCAGTTGAGCTGTCGCAGCGCTATATCACTGACAGGTTTCTTCCTGATAAAGCCATTGACCTGATTGATGAAGCAGCATCAAAGCTTCGGCTCGAAATCAATTCGGTGCCGGAAGCCCTTGATGAGGTTGAGCGCAGGATCAGGCAGCTTGAAATTGAGCGCGAAGCGATCAAAAGGGAAAACGATAAGGATAAGCTTGAGCAACTCAACCGCGAATTGGCCAACCTGAGCGAATCGCGAAACAGCCTGAAAGCCAAATGGCAATCGGAAAAAGAAGTGGTTGACAAGATACAGCAGCAAAAGAAAGCTATTGAAAATTTCAAGTTCGAAGCAGAGCATGCCGAGCGTGAAGGAAATTACGGCAGGGTTGCAGAGATAAGATATGGCCTTATCAAAAATGCCGAGATCCAGCTTGAACATCTTAAAACGAAACTGCAGAAACTGCAAGGTGATGACCCGATGGTAAATGAAGAAGTGGGGGCCGAAGAAATTGCAGAAATCGTTTCGCGCTGGACAGGGATTCCGGTTAACCGGATGCTGCAGAGCGAACGGGAAAAACTGTTGAACCTGGAAGTTGAACTGCACAAACGTGTGGTAGGCCAGGATGAAGCAATTGAGGCCCTGGCCAATGCCATCCGCCGCAGCCGTGCCGGATTGCAGGATGCCAAAAGGCCTGTAGGCTCCTTTATCTTTATGGGAACCACCGGTGTAGGCAAAACAGAACTGGCTAAGGCTTTGGCGGAGTATCTGTTTAACGATGAGAACGCCATGGTGAGGATTGATATGTCGGAATACCAGGAAAGGCATACCGTATCCAGGCTTATTGGAGCCCCTCCGGGCTATGTTGGCTACGATGAAGGTGGGCAGCTGACTGAAAAGATCCGCCGTAGACCCTACGCCGTTGTGCTGCTCGACGAAATTGAAAAAGCACATCCCGATGTGTTTAATATCTTGCTGCAGGTGTTGGATGACGGCCGTTTAACTGATAATAAAGGCCGGACTGCTGATTTCCGGAATAGTATCATTATCATGACTTCAAATATAGGTTCGCACCTGATCCAGGAAATGTTTGAAAAAATGAGTGATGAGAACCGGGAAGAGCAAATAGAAATTACCCGTCAGCAGGTGTTTGACCTGCTCAGGCACAGCATTCGGCCCGAATTTTTAAACAGGATTGACGAAATTATCATGTTCAGGCCACTGACTGAAAATGAAATTGAAGGCATTGTAAAACTGCAGCTTGAAGCAGTAAAATCAATGCTTGAGCAGAATGGATTCAATATGGCCTATACGGATGCGGCGATCAAACTTATTGCACAATTGGGCTTTGATCCTCAGTATGGCGCCAGGCCCCTCAAACGGGTTATCCAGCGCGAAGTCCTGAATGTACTTTCAAAAGAGTTGCTGGCCGGTAAACTGAGCAGGGATCAGAGAATCCTGGTTGACGAAGTTAATGGAAAAGTGGTGTTTACAAATTAACGCCTGAGAATCACCAGCTTTACAGCACTGTGTTCTAAAGCTTTAACAAGGTAAATCCCTGCCGGTAAATCTGTGATATCAGCATTTTGAACCTTTTCAGCCTGCATGAGCATCAAGCCTTGCAGGTTGAAAATCTGGAAGTCCACAGCTTCATCGAAATATATGAAATTGCCTGTGACAGGATTTGGCCAGAAATTCAACGGTTTGATGGGCGATTCCGGATTTTGGATTCCTGAAACTCCATTGCTGCTACCCGGTGTTGGGGTCGTAAAAAACACCCACTCCCCTGCCCCGTCACCATTACGGCCCATGGAAATATCCGTCTCCTGAGATCCATAAACGTAACTGTCAATCAAAGCATAATTTGAAACCTCATTATCGAACAAACCAATTTCTTCGCCATCCTTGTCCAGTTTATATGGTGTATGCATAGGCCCCTGTTCCGGTTGACCATCGGCCCACACGATCAGGAAACCTCCGGCACTGATCGTCGTATCTGGGAATGCCCATTTTGTCGGATTATTCAGGTTATCGCTAAGATATTTATCCCCAAGCCAGACGGGTTCGCTACCGGCATTGAAAATCTCAATCCAATCGTCGTACTCGCCAAATTCATCAGCAATGGTGGTGCTGTTGCTGGCCATAAATTCATTGATATACAGTGATACTCCTGATGGGTGCGCGATCAGCCAGAAAACCGGATCGCAAGGTTTCAGCGAGCTTGACTGCTGAGAATCACCGGCGCTTATCCTGAATTCGAGCATTGTATTTGCAGGGAAAGCATCCAGGTAAACGCCAAAGGTTTTATCACCAGCAAGTCCATCGTTTTGCTGGCCATCGTCGGACATCGTTACCTGGCTCCATGCATTTCCATTCACACGGTATTCAACTTCAACAAGAGGGTTTTCATCCTCGTCTTCAACAAATGCATTTATAAGCACCTGCTGACCGGGCCGTGGATGATTATGCCTGATATACTTAATCATCGGCGGTGCATTTATATTGCTGGCCTGTGCAAGCGCTGAAGCGTTGCGGTTGGTGAAGAATGGAAACAAACCAATCGGGACGTGGTCGCCAAGCGCCTGATAATACGAGTTGTTGAATGAGTTCATATTGTAGCCATAATCAAGCGGGTAATATGGATCGTAAACCAGGTAAGGCGAAATTAAATCCTTAATGCTGTTGACGGAATCTATAAAAGTCTGGGTTGCGGTGACATGGTTAACAGCCTGCTTCAGGTAATAGGTAAACTGCGCCTTGTATTCAGGCACTTGCATGATGCGAGAGTAGAGCGCCCGCTTTTCTGAACTCGAAGAAGGATTCCAGGAATAAATATTCCGGGTTGACCAATTGACATTGAACCAGTCAATGCCGAATGAATTGTCAACATCGTAAGGAATGTACTCAAATAGCCCGGTGTCAGTGTTAAAATAAAGATAAAAATTGTTCTTGTTAAAAATGTAGCCATCCCAGTTGGCCGTGAGGATATCCAGCGCAGCAATCTTCAGATAATCCTGCACATTAAAGATCTTTTCGAGTTCGCAGGGTAATTGGCTTATAGTGGTATTGTTGAGCGTGTTAATAAATTCAGCAATCAATGTATAGTCGTCGTTTTCCTGAATTTTCAGATCATAAACCCGTCTTCCGCTATGTTCAAGTTTGTAAAGGTTCGGGTTCGAACCAAGATAATCAAGGTCAGCCGGCCAAAGGCATTTGTAGAGATCACCATCATTGTTCCCAAACCGTGATTTTACAAAGTTCTCATCAATATGCTCCACATTGATGTACAGGCCATAGTAGTTGCCATTGATGTAAACCCTAACATGATTGGATCGTGGAACAGCTACCTTGCTTTGGTTGAAAATATCCCACACCAGCCTTGCCCTGATCACCGAAGGGTCGTTGTGCTCGCCATTCAGATTGAGCTTTTCCACGCCATGATATTTTCGTCCGGAAATAAAGGTATTGAAGGAAACCTTCAGCGATTTCTTTTGTGAATGCCGCGATGTGTTTCCTCTCAACCTGAACCCAATATCGTTGATCGTATCATGAATATCTCCATTGTTGAAAACGAAGGTTGCCCTGAATTCATGATTGCTTTCAACGTTCTCGTAAATCCAGGCCAATGAATCGGGATGGATCACAATATCAATTCTTGGAACGGTGTTGGAAACATATAACGGACCCGGTTCAGGAAATGCAGGCTGTGCAATAAGTTTGAATAACAGTGTGACAAAAGCTAGTATTATAAACAGAGGTTTATTCGGCATTTTTAGATGATTAACAGAATATTGCAAAATTTCGGTAAAGGTAAGAAAGTCCTGGAACAGGTTTCGAAAAATGAACCGGCCATTTAGCAGGTAAATATTCAGTTGGAGCTAAATGGTTTTTAATGTGGCTAAAGCCGCTCAACTTGCTGAATATTAAAGACTATCTCAAAACGTGTGTGTTTACGATTTTTTGTCATCCTGAGTGTAACGAAGGAACTGGTTTTGAAGCTTAGAAGAGATCCTTCTCCACAGCGGCGGATCAGGATGACAAGATTAGACCTTTTGAGACATCCTCATCAGAAAATAAAAAGATAAGGCTTTAGCCGCAATTAACGATTTTGCTATGACCTTACAATGTAGGCTCAATATTCATAATTTTGGCGCTTCACATAACCAAAGAAAATGCAAACCACTGCGCTGATCATTTTTGTCATCACTTACATCGGCATCATTTTTACCCGCTTGCCAAAAGCAAACATTGACAGGCCTTCGGCAGCATTTTTTGGCGCCGTTGCCATGATACTCTTTGGCGTGCTCAGCTTTGAAGAAGCCATTGATGCTGTTGATTTTGACACCATTGCCTTGCTGCTGGGTATGATGATCGTCATCGCCACACTTCAGCTTGATGGTTTCTTTTCATTCATTGCCAGCAAAACCATTGCGTATGCTGCCAACCAATGGCGTTTGCTCATCATTATCACTTTCTTTACAGGGATTGCAAGCGCTTTTCTGGTTAATGATGCTGTTGTATTGTTGTTTACGCCTGTGATTATCATGATTTGCCGGAACTCAAAACTGAACCCTGTCCCCTACCTTATTGCCGAAATTCTGGCTGCCAACGCCGGCAGTGTGATGGCGATTACTGGAAATCCCCAAAACATGCTGATTGGTGTAAACTCAGGAATCGGTTATGCGGAGTTTTTGTGGAAACTGGCTCCTGTCAGCTTACTGAGCATGCTGATTATTGTTTGGGTAGTGCGCTGGGTTTATCCAACAACGTTCAGGAACAAACAGCCCATTATCTTTCAGAACCAAGGCTTTGAGTATCATTTCGCTTCCATGAAATATTCAGTACCAGTATTTCTGCTAGTGATTTTGTTGTTTTTTCTCGGTTCGAACCTGAACCTTTCAATCCCGATGATCGCGCTTATCGGTGGTTCTCTGATCCTGCTGCTGGGTAAAATAAAACCATCGCGCGTAATAGAGAAAGTAGATTGGGTTCTGCTGCTGTTTTTTGCTTCATTGTTCATTGTTGTTGAAGGCCTCGAAAAGTCAGGTTTGCTGATTCGTTATATTGATGCCAATCTTTTTTCTGACGATTTGATGGGCATCGGTGCGATCCACGGTATCAGCCTGGCGCTGGTGCAGGTTGTAAGCAATGTGCCTTTCACTGTTGTGATGCTGCCATTCATGAAAGCAGCCGCTAGTGAATTGCTTTGGCTTACTTTGGCCTCGGCTTCAACCCTGGCAGGCAATGCCACGATCATCGGCGCTATAGCCAACCTCATCGTCATTGAAGTCGCAGAGCGCGAAGGCATTAAAATCGGTTTCTTTGAGTTTCTGAAACCAGGCATCATTGTAACGATACTCAGCTTTGTGATCTCAATTGCTGTGCTGTATTTATACACATGTTTCTAAAAAAAACAGGAACCCAGGTAATAACCTGAATTCCTGTTCTGATCATATTCTTCTTTTTCGATCCGAAAAGCTGGAACGCTAATTTATTGAAACATCGTCAAGGAGTATGGCTGTATCGTAAATGCTATCGCCAACGTCGGTGCAGCGGAGGACGAGCGATACACATTTGCCTTTGTATGCTGAAATATCGAAGCTAGATGTTTGCCATCCGGTCATGAATACGCCACCGCGGTCAAATACAATATCTGGCGAGACTGCGATCAGATCCCCGGGAATTCCTTCCGGAATATCTGCTGTTGGGGCCGAAGCACCAAACTCAGCAGCAATTAAGTCAATGGACTTGTTAAGAATTATTTCCTCTCCAAGATCTTCACTGATCAGCACCAATTGAAAACGATCCTGGTAGGGTGAGCCAATATATTCAAGGAATTCTTCGGAAAGGAAATTCCACTTCAGGCTTAACTCAGACGCGTTTGATGGAATATTAAAGGATTGTGAAATATTCCCCGTCTCTGTTGTATATCCAAGCCCTGTGGATATGATGCCCATATAATTTCCGCCAGGAGGAGTAATGTAGCCCAACTGGCTGATCATTCTTCCGTCGCCGTTCCTGGTCCAGCCCAGATGACCATCTTCAAAATTTCCGTTGATGAGCGATAAGGCAAACTTCATTGTTGATGAGCCTCTGATCTTAAAAGTAGTAGTTGGCGGACCAGGGTGTGATTGATTTATTTTGCTAACCTCACCCGTCGTTTTTGCATTCTTAGCAAGGGTAGTAAAAACATCTCTGGCAACAGGAACGCAAAAAGCCCCGTCAACTGACTCGGTATAACCATAATAGGTTTTTGCTCCTTTACCAATAAATGCATCGCGCAGATTTGAGGTTTTATCGCTGGCGCATGAATTATTCAGGATCACACTTTGAGGGAATTCCCCCGGTAAGGCGGAAATAAAAGACTCATACACCTTATAAACATCGGATCGCGTGGTAACAGTGCCAGTTTTACTGATACCAATATTTTTCGAGATACCGATTTTAGGGTTCGCACCCTGCATCATGGGTTTATAGGTTTGATATGCAGCGAGAAGAGTATCTGCAATTTCTGCCGTCAGTATTGCCTTGCCGCCGGAGCCATGCGTTGCAAACACAACAATACCGTATGCGGTAATATCGTATAAGCGGTCAATAGTACATTCCTGGTTGAGATAGTAATTCACAGGAAAATCGCCGCAGGCCAAACTGTCCAGGATATTGATAATATGAGGTCTTTCATTGTTTCGCCATACGGCTTCATAAGCGGCATAAATAAAAACATTACGGTTACCAATTGTATTGGGGTCAAACGAAAGAGAGCTTTTAGTTTCAGGATAATTCTCACCACGGGTTTGTTTTGAAAGCGGAATAGCCGCTGTTTTTCCGCGATCCGGATATATAATTTCATTTGCAACAAGTCCGCCCCTTGAATCGCTTAAACCGTTTTCGTCGAGCAATGAGATGATAACACCACCCATCAGCCCCGATTTGTATTTGATCTCCAAAGAAGTGATTCCGTCCTGCTCAACCGATTGCACTTCGGGTTGCGACTTCAACCATTGCACAAGCTGGGTTACGGCGCTTTCGGCATTGTTTTGATTACCGTTTAAATAATTGTCGAGCTGAGCGGCAACGTTGCCCTGGATCGTAAACAAGGCCTTTACATCAGAAGAATTGAGATCGTTATACACCTCAAAAAAAGCTATCACTGATTCAACCTCTTCTGAACTGTCTTTAAGCTTTGCAACAGCCTGGAATTTAATCTGACCTTTTGCCGGTTCATTAATATTAAACCTCCCGCTGAAAACCCGGTCGCCTTTAATATCGTCGCCAGCGTTGGCAAGGTCACCGTTGTCAAGTAAATACCCTATTTCCAGGGAATTTCCATTGGCAGCAATTTTTATCAGCCGCAAGGTATCGCCTGCGTCAATGCCTGGCGGAACTTTAATATGTGCCGATAGTTGGGTGTTCACATTTACAAGCGCTTCCTGGGGAGTGATGGACAAGTTTCCGAGTTGCGGAATTTCTTCGTCGTCTTTCTTGCAATTAGAAAGACTAACTGCGATCATAATAATGAATAGCACGGAAAACCCGGCTTTTCTAAGCAGAAATAGATTTTTCATTTGAAATTGGATTGTGGTTAATAAATGGATCTTCTGATAAACAATGGTGCCCCAAAATTAAGCATCGAAGAAGCAGATAGCAAGTTTTATTTGAATTTATTTTTTTGTTAAAACAACTACCAAATGCGATTCTCACGATCCAGTGCGATGTCAAGCATCTTAACTGGGATCATAAAAAACCGCAACCTTGTAAGGTCGCGGTCTTCAATATCTTGATATAAAATGGTTTATCTCTTTAAAATGCCGGCTTTCAGCCCTTCAAGTTCAACGCCCAACGCTTCGAAAAGCCATTCATAGGTTCCGTCAGAATAAACAATTACTGGTTCAGGATAACTTTCCTCCCAGTACGTGTCATAGAACAAACGAAATTCGATGTGACCGATGATACTGTTATTCTCTGTCTGAATAACTTCTACGTCCAAATGATCGTTCATGCAGTCAACATCTAACTCACTACAGGTATTCATACCCGTTCCATTGATTTCCCCTTCAAACCTTAAGGGTGTGAGCTGGAAATTTCCAGAAAGTTTTTCAATATCATCCTGGTCTGCCGTGTATTTGATAGTAAGATTATAACTCAGCAGCACATCGCCGTCTTTTTTCAAAGAAGCCGTAGAGGTGTAATTTACGCCACTTCCCGTTTGTGTAAGAGTTAACTGATAAGGATCCATTGTATAGGTAATTGATGTGGCAACCGGCAATCCTTCACTATTCAGGGTAGCATTGTATGTGCAGGTCATAACGGTCAGGTTATCAATCTTGAGTGTAGCCTTTACTTTTGTAAGTACTTGCTCAGTGTAGGTACCCCATTCATCTGTGTATTCAATTTCCACAAATTCAATATCTTCTAATTTCAGGCTTCCGTTAATTTCTTCGTTGGCCATGGCTTCCTCATCGGCTGGAAACAGGAGCACAAGATCGGACAGGCTTGGGTCGGTCAGATCAAATTCTTCGGTTATAAAATTAAAGGTGTATTCGCCGCCTTCTTCAGGATCTATCTCATCATCTTTGAGGTTATCCCTGATAATCTTGTTAAACACGGCAAGGTTGTATTTTTCCATATTGATTGCAGATGATTTCCAGTCGCCTTCCATATTCATGAGTTCTGACAAGTAAATCATTGAAGACATTGCCGGTGTAGCCATCATTTCATTCATGTTGGCCTGAACGGTTTGACTGGCTGATCTGATTTCGATCTTCGCATCTTCGGCTGAAAGTTCTTCTTTGTCTTTCTTACAGGTAATAAGTGACATTGAAAGAAAGATCAACAGTACTGAAAATAAACTAATTCTTGTTTTCATAGCAATAAAATTTAAATTAATGATGTGTTTTATGCCGCAAAGATATTATTTGTAAGTGTTAAAAGTCAAATTATTTTGAATTATTATGCATAAAAGATAATTTTGTTATTTATTTGAAAGCAACGGACAATTCATGGCTAAATCAATGCCAGAGAGTTATCCGATGAATTAATAGGTCAAAACGGTTGTCGTCTGGCTTCAATGAAATTTGAATTAATGAAATCCATTTTCCAGTTCCTTTTTTATTCCATATTACTGGGTTCGTGCCTTTCGGATGAAGATAAACATCGTTATGAACCACAAAGCGAAGCCATAAAGGCACAAAATGAAGCCTCTGATTTGGCGTATGCTGGTATTTCGGAGCTCAGGAAAGGCGACATTATCGTGAAACCAAACCTGAACATCCTTCCCGGAACTTCATTTGTTGAAGGTGGCTGGGGTTATGGCCATGCCGCAATTGTTACCGTAGGCGCTAAAAATATGTCCGCCGACAGCTTGCTCGCATCCTGCATGATTTTTGAGTCCCACGCCCGGCCCGTTCATAGAATCCATCAGTTAAGGGAAGTGCCAGGTTTTATCATCAGCGATGATCCGGCAATACATAATAATACTTTTGCGCCCAGGTTTGCCGGAAACCGTTACAGGTTGCGCCTGAATATTACAGAAAGCCAGGTTGATTCAATCATTGCTTTTGTGCGATCACAAAAAGGAAGTTATTCAAGTTGGAACGCCATGAAGCGTTTCCCTGAAACTCCAGAGGTTGAATTGCTTGTCAATGAAGGAAAACGCGCAAGCTGGGCAGATAACACGCATTGGTATTGCTCGCAGCTGATCTGGCAATCGGTTTATTATGTCACTGGCATTGACCTCGATCCGAATGGAGGCTATTTTGTATATCCCAGCGATTTAATCTCCAGTCCCTGGTTTGATAACACGCGGGATTTCGAAGGCCGGGCAAGGTTTTAGACAGATAAGGACGAAACCAGCTTTCGTGTTGTCGCTCTCATTGTGATGCAGTGACTTGTCCGCCGAAAGCACGGGCTATTGGCTTGGATGGCGGATACAGTGATGCAGTGATACTGTATTAGTTTTTCATTTTATTGTTTCATTTTTTGCCAACTGCCAACTGGCGATTGCTAACTCATCACCTGAATGTTTTACTCTATAGCAGAACAACTACAGATATTCTCACTTTTTGATATTCAGCAGATGTTTGGCCGAAAAGAGCAAATCCTCGATATACATGTAAGAGCCATCGCTGTAATAGAAAACATAATCAAGTTTATCGCTTGCTTCCCTTGTTCTGAGCTTGATCTCACCCAACTTTCTGCCATCTCTTATCCGGCTTGCAACCATCCGGCTGTGTTTGTTGAATTCTCCAATGTAATCAACAGTATTTCCATCAATGGCATCGTTATCAATATCAGCATCAATTTGAACAGGAAACATAGCAAACTGCGAATTGATGGATCGAAAAAAGAATGTTCCCTGTTCGGTCATATTGATGTTGGATTTCACTTTCCAGCTCGCCAGCTCCTTTGAATCCTTGGAAACTTTCACGGCCATCTTTAGTTTGCCATGATCTTTTCTCAGCCTTGTGTTCATATCCATCAACAGCAAGTAATTTTCAAGTTTAAGCCTCAAGTGTGCTTCAACGGGCAATTGATGTTCCAGCCTGGCTTCATGTTCAATGCTAACAGCCAGGAACTCGCCCACATACATGGCTGCTGCAAAACTGGTGGGAAACATCAGGCTGCTGCTACTCGCTTCTTCGGTGTAATTTGTTATGATCAATCGAACAGGCATGATCTTGTCAACTTTCCAGTCATAATGTATGATGATCGAATCTGATGTCCCGGATCGAATAAAAAGTTTGGTGATGGTATCCAACACATACTGGCCTTTGTGTTGGTCAAAATCAAAGCGTTGAATCCCTGTGGCTGAGCTTGTCGAAGCCTGCAATGTGCTCTTATGCGCGTAAAACGGTACAGGCACATTTTCGACCGCAAGGATTTCTTTCAGGATTGTAAACGTCCTGCTGTGCTCCAAACCTTTTGATAAAGTGATAATTTCATTATCAAATGCCCTCAGGTGGGTTTCAGCTTCATCCTTTGAAAGGGGTTGCCGGCATGAATTTAATAATACCAGAATCGCAGCAATAAGCAGCAGGAAGATATCAGGCTTATTTGGCTTCAACATGTATATGGGTTCAGAAAAGGCTATTCCTAAAAACGATATTCAAACTTGTCACCGGTTTCTTCAATGAGTTTGCGCAGCCACCACTCCGGATAGCCCGGATGCTCCGGGGGAACCGGATAACCATGTGGGTTTCTGAGGAACTCCCCGTCTTTCTCGGGTTTCACATTGCCATCCATGTATTTAACAAGCAGGAAATTGCTGAGATCCTGCCATCTTTTTACAACCTGGTTGCCGGCGTCCACCGAATAATCAGTCAGGAATTCCCTTGCCATAGCGGGATCAGATTCATGGAGTGCAATGGCAGCCTTATCAATGGCAGTATTCATGGCCACAAACCGGCTTTCAAGTTCCTGCTGTACATCGATGATGTCGCTGCTCATAAGATCATACCGCAGATAAGCAAAATTGGCCACCCGGTTGAACACCCAGAAGGCGGAGTTGTCTGAATAGGTCAGCATATCGCCATTGCCTTCTGCGAAGGTTTCCGGCACGCGGGTCATACTTGAATACATTGGAATATAAACGGTAGTTGCAGCGTCGTCAACGCCAAACCAAAAAATTCCGCCAACAGCATCGGGAAGCCAGTTCCTTGACTGCGCAACATAAGAAAACCCGGTTTGCTGCGTAGCCGTTGACCTTTCATGGAAATATGTTTTATCATCTAGTTTAAAAGTGAGCGGACGCCAGCGGTAAGGCAATTTATGTGGTCCTGCACCAAAATCATTGCGCAGGTCAAGATCGGTTCCGGTAAGATGATCGCGCATAAAAGACTTCAGGTCGCTCACGCTTAACTTGCGATTGGGCTTTATAAACAAAGGCATTCTGTTTTCTGGTTCGAAGCCCGAGGCATATCCGGCATATTGGTTCATCTCATCGTTTATTTCCTTGAAAAATGACCAAACCCTGATTTCGCAAAAACGCAAGGCACCAAAATCAATCGGAGCGTACACATCGCTGAAACTGAATTCAGTATCAGCGCCCTTAAAATACCCTTGTTTCCGTGCGAACTCAATGACATCGTGCGCATACACCACTTCGACTTCCGGATTGCTTATTTTTTCAATTTCCTTGCTGCCGATTGAAGTTTTTCCATCCGATAAGGGGAAGTTCATGATCCGTGCATGGTTGGCGTGGGCGCTTACATAACCATCGGGAATGCGGATGGCTACCCACACAGCGCCCTGGTTGCGGTTGCGCAAAACGCCGTTTTCATCATGATAGAGGTCCATTCCTTTGCCGATAATTTCCATGATCCACGCCTCGTTGGCATCGGAAATGGAAAATGATTCGCCGGTACTGTAATAACCATGTTCTTCAACCAAACGTGCAATCCAGGCAATGGCTTCACGCGCGGTGCGGCTTCGTTGCATGCTCAGGAACATCAGGCTTCCGTAATCTACCATTCCGGTGGTGTCATGAAGCTCACTACGGCCTCCGAAGGTGGTTTCACCAATGGCTACCTGGTGTTCGTTCATAAAACCGATTACATTATAGGTGTATGGAACCTGTGGCACTTCGCCAAGAAATTTAGCCGTTCCGCGGTCGCACAGTTTCACGGTTGCACTT
Source organism: Bacteroidales bacterium (assembly GCA_014860575.1). NCBI lineage: Bacteria > Pseudomonadati > Bacteroidota > Bacteroidia > Bacteroidales > Bacteroidales bacterium. The sequence goes on along the minus strand of JACZJK010000055.1, from coordinate 329 downwards.
TCTGGGTGATGGGCTGCCGGCCGGTGATAGAGTTCGCCGTAACGAATGTGCGAATCAGCCGCATAGGTGATCATTACCGAGCCATCCACCGAGGCTCCGCGGGTCACAATAATATTGGTGCAGGCAAAAACATGGGATACGAGGAGGATCAGGGACGTAGTGGAAAGTAGAAATTTATTATTCATTGGATTTTTTTTAGAAGGTTTAGGGGTTTAGAGAGTTTAGAGGTTTAGGGGTTGGTTGCTGGTTGCTGGTTGCTGGTTACTGGTTGCTGGTAGCTGGTGGTTACTGGTTGCTGGTTGGCGGTTCATAATTCGAATGTTCTATTG